>NZ_JBHIMW010000005.1:49922-169482 GCF_042194445.1 Bartonella sp. MF74HXZ
TCCTGTTGGAGGAGTAGTTCCTGTTGGAGGAGTAGTTCCTGTTGGAGGAGTAGTTCCTGTTGGAGGAGTAGTTCCTGTTGGAGGAGTAGTTCCTGCTGGAGGAGTTACAGCTGGTGCTGCAGCTGTTCTTATATCCTTTTTACCAGACCAAATTATATCTGTTTCAACACCCAAAACAAGACCATTTCCAAGATCAAAGTTAGACCCTGCATAAATACCACCAATCAAACCTGAAAGTTTAGGCGATAAATCTTTATAAATTGAAGTATCTCTATCCTTATCTTTCAAGTCAAATTTACTAGAAAAACCACCAATCTGGGCACCGAGATAAAAACCTGTCCAAGAGAAAGCAGGGGCAGTAATAACTGGCGTTACTTCATGTGGAACGATAACATCAGCAGCCTGTGCCGCAGAAGCTGAAATCAAGGCGATAACAGAGGTCGTCATTAAAGATTTTATATTCATAAATTTTGCTCCTAATTTATTTATGAGCACAGTGCTACAAGATTACAGAAAGAAAAGCTGTAGTAAAAATGATACAGTCACAGAAAATGGATGGCACATCCCAGATAAAATCGCTTCATAGCTTTGTTTTGCACGAAAAACCTAAAATATATATATAAATAACTTATTGATTTTTAAATGTAATTATTGTTTATGATTTTTTTAAGAAAATCTGAATAATATCTTTTCACATCCACAATAAATTATGTATTGTGTGATAATATAGCAACAGAGAATAACAGAGGCGCTGTCAAAGACAGCGCCTCTTTATTTAACTTATCATCTGTTAAAATTTGTAAGCAACACCAACTCGGAAATCATTGGTTTTGTAAGATGTCTCATATTTATCATTTGAGAATTTCTTTTTACCAAAATCAGAGTAACGATATTCCGCACGGACAATAACGTTATTGGTCATTGCTAAATCAACACCAGCACCCAGAGTGTAACCAACAAGGGTCTTTGTTTCATCAGACAAGGTACCAGAAGCTATTACTTTATCTGAATCTTTGCCTGTTATTGAAATCGATGCAGTATCTTGAAGCTGCGTATAGGCGATACCACCAGCAACATAAGGCATAATGCGTTCAGCTGCAAAACCAATACGTACACGTGTCGCACCAGCCCACTTTTCTTTAAAAGTGAAACTGTGGGTCCGTTTAGCACCAGCTTCAAGCGCATCTTTACCAATATTAATTCCAGATTCTGTTAATATCTTCTTAATATAATTTATGTGATTTGGAAGAATAACATATGTGTTTCCTGTCTTCGTGTCATCTTTATTAGACCACATGATATCTGTATCAACACCTAAAATAAGGCCATTACCGAGATCAACGTTGGAACCTGCGTAAAGACCACCCATGAAACCAGATAGTTTAGGCAAAAGGTCGTCAGGCGCTGGAATCTTTTTTCCGTTACTGAGAATATCCATTTTCGTTTTACCCGAAAAACCACCAAGTTGCCCACCAAGGTAGAAACCTGTCCAAGAAAAAGTTGGAGCAACAATAACGGGAGCAACAGGTGTTGGACTTGGGGGAACAATAACATCTGCTGCTTGCGCCGCTGAAACTGAAACAAAAGCGAAAGCAGAAGCTGTTATTAACCATTTCATATTCATATTTTCTCTCCATAGCTGAATATTTATTTGAACACATCATTTCATATAGAGCCCAAACTTCAGATATCTGTAGCAAAAATGATACACTCATAAAAAAAACAAAAAGCCAATGAAAGCATCCTGAATTGCTTGATCTCTTAATAAATAAGAATTGAACTATGCCAATGTACAAATGATTTTCTCTTGTCACATTTGCTCTTCTTTATAAATTTTTCAAAAATATCTGCGTTATCACCATGGAAAGCATGTGCTCTTGTCTAATGAAAAATTATCCTTTTATATTAAATTCAAATGCTCTCATCTTAAACCATTGTATATTCAAGCAACAAAAATCATCCCTCTATACATTACAAACGAGCAAGTATGTGAAACCGTTAAAAAACTAAAAAGGTCACTTATGAATGTTTTCAATATCAAGAACTGTCAAATGCAATCGTTCTATTTAGATTTATACAAATAACGTTTTTACCTTCATCCTTAGCATGACAAAATGTGAAGGCTATGTATTTGTTTTTTTCATAAAAAAATGCTTATATTACAAATCAACTTGTATCGCACATAAACAAGACTTCCAATAATCCACGGATTGAAACAAGATCATATGCAACTTGCCTGCTCTTTGTTTTTACTTTAGGCATTTATTGTTTTTTAATATTTACCATTTTTTGCTTATCTCAACCTCATAGAAAGTCTTTTTCAGAGTTTCATCTTATTTGTAGGCTATCTATTTCATATTCTTTTATAAACGAAACTGTAAAAAATGCCTCAAGACAGGCAACTGGTATGATAAATGCTGACATCTATATTAAAACTCTCCCTAAAGCAAAAAAGATGAGAGATCTTTCTTAAAGTGTTCACACCAAACTTTTCTTTGAAAATCATTAATTGAGCAAACAATTTGGCAGAAAAAATATCTGATATTGCATCATAGACAAATAAAAAATATTTTTAAATCTAAGTCGAACAATAGATTGATTATAAACATAACTCATCATTTCGCATATTGAATAAGAAATCCGAATATCGTAAGATTCTCCCATTCCAAATCGGTTGTATGTTGCAATCACTCAAAACCATTTGATTGCATGTTACAAGCAGAAAAAGCCTTGTGGATAAAAGCTGTACAAAAAAGGACTAAAAACGCTTCTTATGAAGAGTCTCACATACCAAAGGCTGTCACAATATTGAGAGCTAGCAAAGTGTGTGATGAATGCCGTCTTGCCCCCTTCATAAGTATAAAGATGGTGGTACTCAATGGGTTTACCATTATACCCTTCATAGATAGCGTCGAGAAATGGGTTTGGGAGCATTGAAAAATGCTTCTTTAAAACAAGCGCACGTAAGTATGCAACTCAATGGCGTTTTATTTTTTGAAACACACTAAGATCAAAAGTTTAACATTAAAATAAATACTTGGTTTTCTCCTCGATTTGGACAAAGCGTTCTATCAGACCCTGTCTGCAAATAGTCCAGATTTTTATCGAGTGGATTTCATTTAGCTTTCCATTCATGTATCATTAACCAAAGGTTCTATAGACAAGTCCTTCACTAATCCCGCCACGTACTCTAAAAACACTTATTAAGGCGTTTTACATGCCTTATATAATCACACTCAAAATGATGATATTTACGGCATAACAAAATAACTCAAAACCTCTAGGCTATATTCATCTAAACCCATGAATTTTGTAATGACTGATTGCTATTATACTGTGTTATTCGTTCACTGAAACCCTCCTGTTCGTATCTTTTCCGAACAGTCCTCTTCATTCTCACCGTGCACAATCATAACACCCTTTAAACAAATAGCTCCCCCCCTGTTTTCAGGTGATAATATCTCCTTTTTTCAATTCTTGAGCATACGTTACACCTCTCAATGTTGTTTTCTCACTTTTTAAAAACTCATTGGACTTCGTGTAAATAGGTTTGGCCGTTCTCTTTTCCCTGGTCCTTTTTTAGGATTATATCCTCTTTTTTTACCAGAATGTGACACAGGTACTAACTTAGCTGCTGTTATGTATTCACTGTTATTTGTGCAAGAAAGTTCTATTTGAAAAACTTCATATAAGACCTTGCGAAGCTGTTCACTAGAAAAAAGACCTATTGGAGGAACAGCCGAAGATGCTCTCTGTATAAGGTTTTGAGACGCTAAAAAACTCGCCCCCTGAGCGATAGAAATTGAAGCAAAAGTAGCAAAAGCTGTAATAAAATATTTTATGTTCATAAATTTAACCTCATCAAATATCCATAATGGATTTTACCTAGTGCCTTCATTACAAATTTCTAGAGAAAAATAATATGTTTATAGATAAAAAGTGAAAATCCTTACAAATAAAGCTTTGGAGCCCTTTTGATTTTAAAATAAAAGCAAATTGCCCTGCTCTACCAACATAGAAATCACTTATTGAGTAATAAATTGAGTAATAAACAAAGGCACGAAGTATCGTCTGAAAATAATAAACTATACGAGCCTCACATAAACATATTGATTTATAAATATAATTTATATTTCCTCACACAAAATGAGCGCCTCGAATATCAGAATATTCTCTCATTCCAAACTTGTTCATTATACATTAAGCAAATTTATTCGCTTCCACATCATAAATGAAGTTTGTATATGGATAAAACTCTTGAAAACAGGGGGATTCTTACGAATCCGTTTAAATGCAAAAGCTATTGCAACGTTTTGACTTAGTAAAAAGCGCTCTTGCTGACTTGTTTCTAGCACACTTTTCTAGGAGTTGCTCTTTGCATTGTTCAATACAATCGTAGTTATCTGTATACATCAATCATATAATATATTGATTTATAATGATAGTTTAGCGTTATTCATATTGAATAAAAACCCTGAATACCGTAAGATTCTCTCATCCAAATCTTTTTCATGTTGAATCCATCAAAACCATTTGATTGCATGTTACAAGTGGGGAGAGGCGTATAAACAAAAAACACTAAAAAAAGACTAAAAATGCCTCTTATAAACCGTCTTAAGTGCCAAGGGACACACAATATTGGGAGCTGGCAAATTGTGTGATGGTAGCGGCTTGTTACTCCATAAGCGTAAAGATGGAAGTGCTCAACGAATTTTATATCATATTTTGGGGCTTTATCTTTATACCACTCATAAGCGCCGCCGTGACATGGGCTTGGGTGCCGGTTTCTTCTAAAAAAAGCACATGAATTAGCAACACAAATATATTCCGTTTAGGGCGTTCTGTTTTACATGAAGAACGTAAATCCATTAAAAACGTGAGAAACAAAAGCGTGAGGCAATGCGTAATCTCTATTATTTAACAGACATTGCTTTAGATACTTTTGAAAGTCGTAAAGCAGAATTAAAAATGATGGTAAAGATGAGATTTGGTTTTTATATTTACGCCTTCATATTTTCCCCAAGTAGGCTGTATACTGGTTTCAGAGATTGAAGTCTTCCAACCTACCATATGTTTCAAAACTCTCCTCAAAATTGCTTTTTTCAAATAAAAGCTGTTACAAAAATAAAAAATATGAATTCGCAAAAGTACTTTGATTACCTAAACTTCAAATGAAATAGCACCTAAGAATTTATTATAACTCTTATCAGAAAAGATGAGAGGATAAAATGCCCATAATGTACAAGCATTTCATCCTCTCACATCAATAATTAACTCCATTAAAAGCCAATTTTAAAGTTAGCTATGCGCAAAAATATCAACTTCCGCCCATCCTAAAAGATCAAGCCTAGCTCTCATAGGCAAAAATTGAAAGCATGCCTTGGCAACATTTTCTCGCTCTTCACGTCTTAAACGTTCTTCAAATATAACCTTTAAACGATGCAAATATAACACATCCGACGCAGCATATTCAATTTGTGCCTGTGATAACGTTTCTGCTGCCCAATCCGAAGATTGTTGCTGTTTAGAAATATTCACATTCAGCAATTCATTACAAATTTCTTTCAAGCCATGACGATCCGTATAAGTACGCGTGAGTTTCGAAGCAATCTTTGTACAAAAAATAGCCTCTGGCATAACACCAAATGTATGCGCTAAAATCGCAAGATCAAAACGCCCAAAATGGAATATTTTGATGACTGCATTATCTCCAAGAAGCTTGACCAAATTAGGTGCACTCTTTTGTCCTTTAGCAATTTGTATAATATCGGCAGTACCATCTCCAGAAGAAAGCTGAACAACACATAAACGATCACGATGGGGTTGTAACCCTAAAGTTTCAGTATCAATCGCAATGGCGTCAGTTTTATAATTGTCTAAGTTTGGTAAATCACCTTGATGAACGCGAATCTCAGCCATTTACCCTCCTATTTGCGAAAGCAGCAAGAATACGCGCCCAAGACCGCTGCCCTTTATGAAATGATTTTAAATTATACTTTTCATTAGGCGAATGAATACGGTCATCAGCCAGTCCAAAACCAACCAAAAGAGTTTCCATACCAAGAATTGACCGAAAATCTGCTACAATTGGGATCGAGCCCCCCATGGCTGTCAAGACAGCAGGCACTTCCCACTCTTGTGATAAGGCATCCTTCGCCTCCTTGATAAAAGATGAATCATCAGAAATCTGAAGTGCAGGAGAAGAACCGTGATTCTTAAATTCAACCTTACAATCAGCCGGAATTGAGCTACGTACATAATCACGCAACGCTTGGCGTATTTTCTCTGGATCTTGCTTATGCACCAAACGACAAGATACTTTTGCACTCGCTTGAGAAGCAATAACCGTTTTCATCCCTTCCCCTTCATAGCCGCCACTAATACCATTAATTTCCATGGTAGGACGTGCCCATACAAGCTCTAAAATGCTCCGCCCTTTTTCACCAGCAGGAATAGAAAGCCCTATAGGACCAAGAAATTTTTCAGCAGTACAATTAAGTTCATTCCATAACTGCAAAATCTGTGGAGGTGTTTCTTCTACGCCATCATAAAAACCAGGAAGTGTTACCCTATTATTTTCATCGTGAAGTCCTGCTAAGATTTTCGTTAGAATACGAATGGGATTAGCTGCTACTCCTCCAAAATAACCAGAATGCAAATCACGATTCGCTGCTGTAATAATCATCTCTTCTGCCATAATTCCCCGAAGAGAAAGAGCAATAGATGGTGTATCCGCATCCCACATTGACGTGTCACAAACCAATGCATAATCTGCCTTAAGTTCATCTTTATTTTCTTTTAAAAAAGGAATAAGGGAAGGAGAAGCACATTCTTCCTCACCTTCACATAAAATAGTAACTTTAACAGGAAGATGCCCTGTTTCTTTCTTAAATGCACGACATGCTTCAATAAAAGTCATCAACTGACCTTTGTCATCTGAAGCTCCACGAGCACAAATAACTTTCTCTCCATCTCTCTCTTTTAAAGAAGGTGTAAATGGATCATCCTCCCATAAACTCAAAGGATCAACAGGTTGAACATCATAATGTCCGTAAAACAACACATGCAAACAATCATCCGAAGGTCCTGGATGATGCCCAACAACCATTGGATGACCCGGTGTATCACGGCGTGAAGCCTCAAAACCGATGCTTTTTAAATCCTCTACTAACCAGTCAGCTGCTTTACGACATGCATCCTTGTAAGCCGAGTCTGTAGAAATCGATTGAAAACGTAAAAGAGAAAAAAGGCGTTCAAGGCTCTTTTCTATATTTCCATCAAGATGTGTTAGTACTTTATTCAGCATAAAAAAACCTCTCAAGCCTTGTGTAATTATATTATAGATACGACGACTTTAAGCCTCTTGTAAGATTTTGCAAGACACCTTATTCATTTTTGGCATTGTGAGCAGTAAAAACTTGAACGTCCAGCCTGTAAAATACGCACAATAGGCGTTCCACATTCCAAACATTGCTTGCCTTCTCGTCCATAAACTGAAAAAGCATGTTGAAAATAACCAAGTGAACCATCTATATGCATATAATCACGTAAAGAAGAGCCACCAGACAAAATGGCTTCAGAAATCACATTGCGTATATTTTGTGCTAAAGAATCTGCAAATTCACATGCACGTGCCGTTTTTGATGCCAATGTAAATGCACCACGTTGTGGAGACAAACGACTCCGCCAAAGTGCTTCACAAACATAAATATTCCCAAGACCTGCAACAATAGACTGATCAAGTAAAACGCTCTTGAGAGACATTTTTTTATTAACAAAAGCCTTTTGTAAATAACGACCAGAAAACGAATTACTCATAGGTTCAAGCCCTAGCTTATTTAAAAGTGGATGTTCATAAAGCTTGTCCGTATTGACTAAAAGCATAAATCCAAAGCGACGCACATCATTATAAATAAGATGATAAACTTCACCATCCCTTGTTTGAATATCCATGACAAAATGATCATGCTTAATCAATTTACTTGTCGTTGAAAAAACTGTTCTTAAAAGATCATTCTCTATACGCCATGAACCAGACATTCCTAAATGGCTTAAAATCGTTTCATCCTGAGAAAGATGAAATAATAAATATTTCGCACGCCGACCAAGTTCTATAATTGTTCTGCCAATAAGGCGCTCAGAAAAAGCCTCAGGAAAAGGAAAGCGCAAATCTCTACGATTAAGTCTGACAGATACTATCTTTGCATCAGTTACAACAGGCTCAAGTCCACGACGAACTGTCTCTACTTCAGGAAGTTCAGGCATCTCTCTTCTTTAATAATTATACACGTTCCAATTGTATCACCAATAAATTGATTTCTTTTCCCCCCTCAAAGAACGAAGGTTTCCTCTACATCTGCTCTATAAGAAACAAATTTTTGATGAGTGGATTTCTCTTGGCGTCCTACTCATATGAGTCACTTAACTAAAGGCTTTATAGCCAAGCCCTGCCTTGAATATTCACCAGACACTCTAAAATACTTAACGTATCAATGAGGCTTACATCCCACTCCACATCGAATGCGGCATAACAGGATTAAGCCCATTCACCCTTACGAAACACAGGAACTCTTACACCATCTTGGGTAATGCCATCTATATCAATTTCGCCAGAACCAATCATCCAGTCAATATGAATGACACTTTTATTACCACCACGTGCTGCAATCTCTTCTGACGTCAAAGATGCCCCATCTAAAAAGCATTTGGAATAACATTGCCCTAAAGCAATATGACATGCAGCATTTTCATCAAATAAGGTATTATAAAAAAGGAGGTCACTCTTAGAAATTGGTGAAGAATGGGGCACAAGAGCAACTTCGCCCAATCGGCTTGCACCCTCATCACTTTGCAAAACCTGTTGCAAAACTTCCTGACCCGTTGATGCACGAGACTCAACAATACGCCCTGCTTCAAAACGTACTTCAATATTATCAACCAGTGTTCCTTGATAGGAAAGTGGTTTCGTCGAACGAACAAAACCTTCAACCTTATGAGCATGAGGAGTCGTGAAAACTTCCTCTGTCGGAATATTCGGATTGCAAATAACACCATTTTGAGCAACGGATGCACCACCATGCCATTCATGATCATCTGCCAAACCAACAGTTAAATCAGTCCCTGGCCCTGTAAAGTGTAAGGCAGAAAAACGCTGCGCATTAAGCCAAGATGATCGTTTCTTTAAATTCTCGTTATGGACAACCCACGCATGTACCGGATCTTCTTCTGTAACACGTGAAGCAGAAAAAATTGCATCGGCTAATTTTTTAATCGCCTCATTCAGTGGTAAAGAAGGAAACATTGCCTCAGCCCATCCTGCTGTTGGATAAGCAACAATTGACCAATTTATAGAAAAATTCGATATTTTTTTGAGAGCAGGCTGGTAAGCTAGCGAAGTCGCCTTATTCAAACGCGCAACCTTATCAAAATCTTGATTGGAAAGGAGCAAAGGATTATCACCAACAATTGCTAAACGCGCTGCCCCATTTTCAAAAGCCTTCGCCATTCCCTCATAAAGCCAAGAAGGGGCACAATCAAAACTAGCTGTATGGGCATTTTCAAAACGTGTAAGCGATAACATATCATCACTAAAAATTGGTGTAATGACACCAGCACCAACCTTATAAGCATGATATGCAATACGCCGAACAAAAGGTAATGCTGAAACTGGAGCAGTCAAAACAAGATCCTGCCCCTCTTGTAAATTCAACCCCACTTTTACTGTAATTTCTGCAAGACGATTAAGCATTTCAGGCGAAATTGTCTCATGAATATCAAAGTACATTACCAATACCCTTCTTTAAATAAAATGCGTTCTTTACGTCGTCATATTATAAATTGTTTTTTAGATCCTTTGAGTTTACTTTCTCTACGTATATTGATGCGTGTCATTATCGCTAAAGGATCACTTAATTCATAAACCGCAATGGGGGTATAACCCTTCTTTTGTCGTGAAAACTTACCAGTTTCTGTGTCGTTTTTCTAACATTGCAACAATTGCATTTAACTGATCTGATGAAGGCAAAGTCATAATCGTTTTATTTTCCTCTTTCCTAGCTAGATGTTGAGGTGCATAGGCAGGAATAGGAACTTTATCAAGCTGTACCATAGCAAAATGCGCAGGATGTGCCGTTTTGGACTGTGCTACTTCTATCGAAGGAGATGCACTTTTCTCTACCTTTACTCCCCTACTTTCTGTGGCTTCATCTATAAAGCTTGGCGCATGACCAGAACGTTCTTGAGCAAAAGCATAAGCAACATCATAAGGGCGATTATTTGTAGGAACTTGAAGTTCCCCATTACGTGATCGTTTTTCATAAAAAGCATTTCCCCCTGCAACCTGAACATAATGCATGTTTTTATACGGAAAAGACAAACCAGCGGTATGAAAAAACTTAGCGTGTTTAACTTTCTTATCTCGTTCACCCCGTAAAACAGCATCAGCCGCCTCTCTTACACGAGCAACAGATGCTTTCTCCGTCATAGGACGCGTTAAAACACCAGGAGCAAACTGCTTATATTGACCAACAACACCACAAATCGTCTTAGGATAGGCGGTTGAATTAACACGATTCATAACAACCGTCCCAACGGCAATCATTCCTTCACGGCTTGTGCGATTTGATTCAAAATACATCGCTCGCATAAGACATTGACGCTCTGTCAATGGATACGTAACTGTTTTTGTCTTATTGTTATTTACTTTTCCAGTATCTAAACGATTTGAAGCACACCCCACAACAACTAACGGCGCTACACAACAGGTAACAAAAACATTCCAACGATTTTTTTTCATCTTATGCAACACATTCCTATAATCTCTGAGCTATTCAAATTTTGAAACGAGCTTTAAATGTATCTCTCAATAAAGTACATAGCTAATTGTTACCACTCAGTAAAATTTTAATACAAGAGGTAATAAAAAAGTATCTATGCAAAATAAAAAATAAAAAACTCTTAATTTACAGATCAATATTGTTATTCTTCATGGTCCAATATAGGCCATAATAACCCACACGTTTCAATTACAATAAAGCAACACTATCTACTTCTTCTACATCCGAAAAAATTTGGATAGCAAAACTCTTTGCATCGATATTGAAAAAAATAATACAGATATCCCCTTTAATATAAAAACATAAAACTTTAACAAAACGATCTGAAAGGAAATTCCCCTAGAAAACTCCCCTCCGGCCACAGCACGAGTGATGATATCATCCAATATACAAATATGTCAAACCAAGAGTTAGAAATCTGCTATGCTTCTCTGAAAAAACTCTTTGTTTCTTCTTTGTGCTTTTCCATAATATAGCTATCTTATTCTTTCTATAGCTGCACTGTAAGAAAATCCTCATAGTATCTACAAACTTATTATATATATATATATATATATAAGAAAAATTTTAATCTATTTTCTTCTCACCTATCCCAACTTTATAAGTAAGGTCATCGCGAGGACGATCAGAAGACATATGGTAACCCGTTATGATATAATGCAGCATTTCAGCAATATTCGTAACATGATCACCAATTCGTTCAATATTCTTTAAACAAAACAGCAAGTGCGTACAAACCGTAATATTGCGCATATCTTCCATCATATATGTCAAAAGTTCACGAAAAAGAGAAGTATACAAAGCATCAATCTTCTCATCACGCTCACGCACAGCGTCAACACGCTCTAATAGGCGACTCGTATAAGCATTTAAGACTTCTTTTAATTGATTGAGTGCTAAAGCTGTAATTGTTTCAAGCCCATGATAAACAGAAGCAGATTGACGTATTTCTGAAAGTGCAACAGTCCTTTTAGCAATGTTTTTAGCCATATCCCCAATCCGCTCAAGATCAGAAGAAATACGAATAGCTCCAATAATTTCACGCAAATCAACAGCCATCGGTTGGCGTTTGCAAATAATAGCAACCGCTTTTTCATCAATGTCACGTTCTGCTTCATCTAAAAATACATCATCGGCAATCACTGTCGTTGCAAGTTGAAGATCACTACACACAACCGATGCGACAGAACGTTCAATCATCCTTTCTGCATGGCTCCCCATTTCTGTAATCCTTGCTTTTAAATATTTTAGTTCTGCATCATAAGAACGGACAGTATGGTTCATAGACATATCTTACACTCCTCAATTCACCTATCCAAAACGCCCCGTAATATAATCTTGCGTCCGTTGCTCTTTTGGTGAGGTAAAGATCATTTCAGTCGCACCAACTTCTACCAAATGCCCTAAATGAAACATAGCCGTATATTGAGAAACACGTGCGGCCTGTTGCATGGAATGCGTTACGATAACAATTGTATAATTTTGCCGTAATGCATCGATAAGCTCTTCAATCCGTGCCGTCGCAATGGGATCAAGAGCTGAACAGGGCTCATCCATCAAAATAACTTCAGGACTAACCGCAATAGCACGTGCAATACACAAACGCTGTTGTTGTCCCCCTGATAAACTTGTTCCAAGATCATGAAGACGGTCTTTTACTTCTTCAAATAAACCTGCCTGCCTCAAACTCTTTTCAACTATATCATGCAATTCAGAGCGCGTTTTAACTAAACCATGAATGCGTGGACCATACGCAACATTTTCAAATATAGATTTTGGAAAAGGACTAGGCTTTTGAAAAACCATTCCAACACGGGCGCGCAATTCTACAACATCAATCCTCTGGTCATAAATATTCTCCCCATCTAAGGTAATAAGACCGGTTGTTTTAGCGCCTTCAATCGTATCATTCATACGGTTAAAACAACGCAAAAAAGTCGACTTTCCGCATCCTGATGGACCAATCAAAGCTGTTACTTGATGTTCAGGAATATCAAGTGTAATACCGTGGAGTGCTTCTTTGTCTCCATAAGAAACCTTCACATCCTGACCTCGCATTTTAATCTTCATTACAAAAATTCACCTTACAAAAATCTTATCAAAACTGTTATTTTATTAAAATTACTGGCGGCGTTCAAATCGTCGACGTAAAAAAACCGCAGAAATATTCATGATTGCAAGAAAAATCATTAACACAATAATAGCACCTGACGTCTTTTCAACAAAAGCGCGCTCTGCTTCACCTGCCCACATAAAAATTTGAACAGGCAAAGCCGTTGCTGGATCCATGGGGGTTGTAGGAATATTAACAACAAAAGCAACCATTCCAATCAGAAGCAAAGGCGCTGTTTCACCCAAAGCCTGTGCGACTCCAATAATTGTGCCTGTCAAAATACCAGGCGCAGCTAAAGGAACAACATGATGAAAAATCATTTGTGTTTTTGATGCTCCCAGTCCTAAAGCTGCTGCACGAATAGAGAGAGGAACTGCACGCAGAGCAGAGCGTGTTGCAATAATAATCGTGGGAAGAGTCATGAGCGCTAAAACAAGACCACCAACAAAAGAGGCTGAACGTGGTAATCCTAAAAAATTAACAAAAAACGAGAGTCCTAAAAGACCAAACACAATTGAAGGAACAGCTGCAAGATTATTGATATTAACCTCTATAAAATCTGTAAATTTATTTTTGCGTGCATATTCTTCCAAATAAAGAGCCGTTGCTATGCCTATCGGAAGTGAAACTAATAAAACGATGCCTATCATATAAAGAGAACCAATAATCGCAACACCTAATCCCGCAGTCTCAGGACGACTTGAAGCGCCAAATGTAAAAAAACCAATATTAAATGTTTTATAAAGCGTACCATCATGCGCTAAACGCTTTATCCATTCTACTTGTCGATTAGAAACTTTACGGTTTTTTTCTGCTACACGCAGATCAATCTGTCCCTTATAAGCAGAATCAATATCCGCAGATGCCAAAACCTTAACTTTTTGCATTGTGCCAATCAGTTTTGGATTCTTTGTTACCATTTCACGCAGCTGAACACGGACACCATTTGAAAACATACGGTTAACTTCTCGAAGAGAGACGCGGTCATTTTGATCTATATTAAGTTTCTTTGCTAAAGCATTGCGTACAAGAAGCGGATAATTCGCCGTCATGAGCACTCGCGGTTTTGTTTTATGTTGACCACTTGGATCAATGATCTTTTCATCCAAATAAATCGATAATGTCATTTCACTTTGAAAAAAAGCTGTATAACCCTGACTAATGATAGACCATAAAAGCGTAAATAAAAAAAACAAACCAATAAAAATGGCAATCAAACCATAGGCACGAAAACGACGTTCAGCCCAATACCGACGCTTGAGGCTAATATTGCGACGAGGGAAAAAATCTTCATTCATTCATATTGTTCCCGATATTTACGCACAATATAAAGAGCCAGAATATTCATCAAAAGTGTCATAACAAAGAGCGTCATCCCTAAGGCAAAAGCCACCAGAGTTTGTGGAGAATTAAACTCAAAATCACCGGTCAATTGATTAACAATCTTAACAGTCATCGTAGTCATTGCTTCGAAAGGATTGAGTGTTAAGTTTGCTGCAACACCTGCCGCCAAAACTACAATCATTGTTTCTCCAATTGCACGCGATGCCGTTAACAAAATGGCCCCCATAATCCCTGGAAGCGCTGCTGGTATAACAACTTTTTTAATTGTTTCAGATTGCGTTGCGCCTAAACCATAAGAACCTTCACGTAAAATGCGTGGAACAGCCGTAATAACATCATCCGATAAAGAGGAAACAAAAGGTATCAACATAATTCCCATCACAACTCCAGCGGTCAAAACACTTTGTGCCATAATAAACCCACCCCCATCTGAGAGAGAAACAGAGAGATCACGTAAAAATGGTCCTACAACCTTCAAAGCAAAAAAACCATAAACAATGGTTGGAATGCCAGCAAGAACTTCCAACAATGGTTTTACAATTGCTCGCAATCGCGCAGAAGCATACTCAGCCATATAAAGAGCTGAAAATAGCCCTATAGGTACAGCAAAAAGCATGGCGACAAATGCAATATAAAGCGTACCCGCAAGAAGCGGTATTAAACCAAATTGTCCTACTTCATCGCTTGAGCCGCTCGCGGAAAAACGCGGATCCCAAACTGTTCCTAAAAAGAAATTTGAAAAGGATACAGACTGAAAAAAGCTTACTGTCTGAAAAAGCATAGAAAGCGCAATGGCTATTGTTGTCAAGACTGCAACAATAGATGCACAAATTAATCCAATAATAATAAAAGATTCAACCTTATTGCGCGCACGCTGATGAGGCGCAATTTGCACCATTCCACAGATAAAACCAAAAGACGCAATAACAAAAAGGAAACCATAACCTATAAACTTAAGCTTTTCAGAAGAGAATACCCACGACTGTGCTATTTTGAACACATCATCCGATGCTTCACTAGGTAAAATCAATCCCTTCGCGAATAACTGTGCCTGCACTTCCTTATAGGAAGCGGTAGAAAGATTCCCCTCAAAGCGATGAATCATTTTGACGAGACTTCGAAGTGTCTCCCAAAGTAGATCATGATTTACAGAATCTGTTACATGCGCACTATACGCCCCAAGCTCTCGAGAGGCATTATATTCTAAATAAATTGTACTCCCAACATCCCAAACAATTAAAAAAATAAAAGCTGGAATAACAGTAATCAAAAATGTCCACCAGCCATAATAATACGCACGAGAATGCATCTTATGCTGTTTGTATTCAAGAATGCGTGCTCGCATATAAGAAATACAAAAGCCACAAAATCCAAAAATCAATAATAAAAAAATAATGAAGGAAATGCGCATTTTATCTTTCAGTTTTTATAAAAAATAGCACCTAAATTTCCTATCCCAGAAATCCAACCAATTATTCCCTGCAAATTATTTCAATGTCATTACTCGACCAGTAGAAAAATCAGAACGCTGTGCTTGACGCTCCTTTTCAGGAGAAACAATCAAACCATATTCAGCCAAAGGACCATCTGGACCTATCATTTGATCAGAAAGAAAAAAGTCAACATACTCTCGCAAACCTGAAACAATATCTAAATGTGCTTTCTTAATATAGAAAAAAAGTGGTCGAGAAACTGGATATTGTCCACTAGAAATCGTCTCAACTGTTGGCGCAAAACCGTTAATATCGGCAACCTTCAGCCTATCAGCATTATTTTGATAAAAAGACAAACCAAAAATACCAACCCCTGTTTTATTAGAAGTTAGACGCGCAAATGTTTCAGAATAATCACCATCAATATCAACCGCTTTTCCATCCTTACGTACTGCAATACAAGCAGTGTGTATCTCCTTATCACCCATTCCTAAAGACTTCATCACCTCAACTGCCCCACTCTCTTTACACCCCTCAGTAAGTAATTTTTCCTCAAAAACTTCACGCGTCCCATGCTTCTCTCCAGGAATATACGCTGCTATCGTCCAATCAGGAAGAGCACTATTAACTGCACTCCATTTCAAAACATTATTCGGTTGCAACTTTCCGTCTATAATAATTCGAGCAGCAAGAGCTTTATAAACATCTACTGGCTTTAATTTCCAATCAGGACCCTTAATATCTGTTGCAAAAACAATACCATCATACCCAATACGTATTTCCTCAACATCTTTTACACCAGCATCAAAACAAGACTGTAATTCACTCGGTTTCATTGCTCGCGAAGCATTGACAATATCAACGGTGTTCTCCCCAATACCACGGCAGAATTCCTTAATACCAGCTCCTGTTCCACCCGATTCGATAACAGGAACCTTAAAATGGGGATAAATTTCTCCAAATGTCTCAGCAACAATCTTTTGATAAGGTAAAACTGTAGATGAACCAGTAATCTGTATTTGATCGCGCGCATTGCCTCCATTTGCTGACAGCAGTAGCGCAAAAATCAATCCCACTCCAATTGATAATACTCTGCTCATCTATAAACTCCCTAAAAATTGAGGACAAAGCCTCTTAATTTATATCATACGGTCATTCTAGTTCACATTTGCAACATAACAAATATAAAAAACAACATGGATCATTTTTTTAAAACCATGTTTTTGTCTTCTGTCAAATAAATTAATTTGAACGCTTGAACTCAATAACATCCCAAAACAAATGAGCAACATCTGTACCGCAGAAGCGTTTAATTTCACGAATTCCTGTAGGAGACGTCACATTAATTTCTGTTATATAATCTCCGATCACATCAATCCCCACAAAAAGAAGACCACGTTCCTTTAAGGCTGGAGCAATGCGTTCACAAATCTCATAATCACGTTTTGTTAACTCAACATTTTCCGCGCGACCTCCAACATGCATATTAGAGCGCACATCTGTTTTTGTCGGAATTCGATTAATAGCTCCAACGGGTGTACCATCAAGCAAAATAATCCTTTTATCTCCTTTTCGTACTGCCTCTAAATAGCGCTGAACAATAAAAGGTTCATGATAAATTTCTGCAAACATTTCCAACAATGATGCTAAATTGCGATCATCTTGTTTTAAATAAAAAACACCAGCGCCCCCATTTCCATAAAGTGGTTTAACAATAATATCGCCAAATGTCTCTCTAAAAGCTGTTATTTCTTCAATATCTTTGGTAATTAATGTTTCTGGCATCAGATCAGAAAATTCAGTAACAAAAATTTTTTCTGGGCTGTTGCGTACCCATGCTGGATCATTCACAACGAGTGTTTTAGGATGAATACGTTCTAACAAATGAGTCGTTGTGATATAATTGAGATCAAAAGGTGGATCTTGGCGTAAAAGAACCACATCCATATCTGTTAATTCCGTGCGAACAGGCTTTTCTAATTGATAGTGGCTTCCCTCTTTATCATGCACAATCAATGGCTCTAGTCGTGCAATCACACAACCATCACACAGAGATAAACGATCTGGTGTATAATGGAAGAGAGAATGTCCACGTTCTTGTGCTGCTAAAGCGAGTGCAAATGTCGTATCTCCTTGAATCCGAACTGTTGAAATATGATCCATCTGAATGGCAATTTTCATAAATAAATCCTCTCTATCCTAAAAGCAGACTGGTCTATGCACCATAAACTTAGTAAACAATAAAAGAACTATGACAAGAGAAAATTTATGACACAAGAAACAGATACAAAATTAAACAACAAAGAAATCGAACGCTATGCACGCCACATCATTTTACCTGAGATTGGTGGTGCAGGGCAACAAAAGCTAAAAAAAGCACGTGTTCTTGTTGTGGGCGCTGGTGGTCTTGGTGCTCCTGTCTTAACCTATTTGGCTGCCGCAGGTGTTGGAACCCTTGGAATTGTCGATAACGACATCGTTTCACTTTCCAATTTACAACGCCAAGTTATTCATAAAACAAATGCAATAAACAAAAGAAAAACAGACAGTGCTGAAACCACTATAAAAGCAATAAATCCCCATGTTGTAGTTGAAAAACACACCCTACGCTTAGATAAAAGTAATGTGGATAAACTGCTCAATGCTTACCACATCATTGTTGATGGAAGTGATAATTTTACGACACGCTACCTTCTTGCTGATCACGCTGCCCAATGCAAAAAACCTTTAATAAGTGGTGCTGTAGAACGTTTTAATGGCTCATTAACCGTCCTTATGCCGTATAAAGACAATAATCCTCACTATCGCGATTTATTTCCCACGCCTCCAGCTCACGGAACTATCCCAACATGCGCTGAAACTGGAATCATCGGTGTTTTACCTGGCGTTATTGGGACCCTACAAGCAATGGAAGTTATTAAAATGATCACAAATATTGGTGAACCCTTAGTGGGAAAAATTCTTCTCTACAATGGATTATTAGCGCAATTTAATATTATTACTTATAAACGCTCAAATTATAAGGAAAATGCCATAGTTATTAAGAAGCTTGGAGAATCATGATTATGTCTCCTCCCGCATTAATTTTTAGCACTCTCGCAATATGTATTGAAATACTGATGTTTTATCGTAAGTCATCGAAACACTGTAACCAATGGAAACTATTAAATTTATCACAAATATGGAAGACCTTTTGTGAAAAAATAATTCTCTATAATAGCTTATCAGCATAATTTCATGTCATCATCTATAAATGAACAAAGACTCGTGCAAACTTAGCTGCCATCAGTATTCTTGTGTAAAAAATTTTCGAAGTAGATAAAAATATAATCAGCAGAATTCTATTTTACTATTTACACATAAAAATTGCTTCACATGAAAGTGCTTACTTCAAACCATAACTTATAAATAAATAATCTAAATCATAGTTTAGTTATCGATACTATAAGAGATCAATGATCTGTCCCTACACCTCTAACCTCAAGAGAAAACGTCTATTCATCAAGCATCATAAAACGCAGCTTAGGATTATTGCACGTATAAGAATAATCAATTGTCTCTGTTCGCAAGAAAAATACATGGGTATTGATGTGTACAGAAAGATTAAGATAAACCTCATGGAGAGCTTTAATTACATAATTATTGCATTCAGAAGCAGAAAGATGCCGCTCATGAATTGATAATCCTTCAGCGATAATTTCACAGACAAGCATATGTAGAAAAAGTGAAGCAAACCAATTTTGAAAATCAATCTGCAGATGACAGCGTAAAGAGTGCATTTTTATAAAAGATCTCTTTAAAACAAGCGAGTAAATATGTAACATTAAATGTGTTCTGTTTTGAATGAGGGACGTTCCCCCCTAACAAAACATTGATAAGAGCTCTTTTGATAAAACCGTGAAACTAAAATTACAAAAAATCAGACTTCTTTCTAAAATTAACATCTATGGTATAAGTTAATTTGGCTCGTTCCCTTTATTATTATCCATTGGTAAAGGAACAGGATGATCGGATAAACTGCGTAAATAAAGCAAAAGATCGGCACGATCTTGATCATTTTTAATTCCACGAAAAGACATAATAGTCCCAGGAAAAGCTTCACGTGGAGAATGTAAATAACGATCCAAAGTGATAAAATCCCATTTTTGATCAGAATGAGAACGCAATGCCCGTGAATAAGCAAAACCTGCTGCTGATGCCAAAGGGCGATTAACAATCTCCCAGAGAACTGGGCCAACACGCCCTGCTTCATTGCGTCCAGAAGTATGGCATATGGCACATTGGCGAAAAAGTTTACGGCCATTTTCAAAATTGCCTTGTTGAAGACGGCTATTTAGTGATAGAGAAACATCAGGTGCTTTTTGTTTTTTTTGAAATGTATCATTCTTGGCAACTGTATGATAATATTGGACTGATGTAGGATGATCGTAAACTATATTGCTGAGTGTAGAAATCCCCACAATAATGACCAGCACACATAAACAAGCACAAATAAAATAAATAAATCTCGGGCGATTCATAAAAACTCAAATGTTCACGGTTTCATTACCATTTTTAGTTTAAGCTTTTTCTTTATAATACACAACATTATAAATGCATCACAGATGACATTTGGAATCTTACAATGGCTCTTGAACCAATTATTCTTATTCCTGCTCGTATAGGCTCAACCCGTCTTCCTCAAAAAGCTCTCGCTGAAATTGGCGGAAAGCCGATGATTGTACATGTCGCAGAACAAGCCAAAAAAGCTGCAATAGGGCGTACGATCGTTGCAACAGATCATAATGATATTGCTAAAGCTGTTGCAGATTATGGGCATGAATGTATCATAACACAAGGTGATCATAAGTCTGGATCTGATCGTATTTATGAAGCTTTAATGCGTATTGATCCTGAACAACGTTACAATACCATTTTAAATATACAAGGTGACTTACCAACAATAATGCCTCGTGAAATCATTCATGCGCTACGCCCTTTAGAAAATAGCTTTACTGACATTGCAACCTTGGGTGCTCGAATCATTGAAGAAAATGAAAAAAGAGATCCCAATGTGGTCAAAATCATTGGTACACCTCTTTCTCAAAATCGCCTTCGTGCTCTTTATTTTACGCGCACCACAGCACCTTATGGAGATGGTCCTCTTTATCATCATATTGGAATATACGCTTATCGGCGCGAAGCACTTGAGAAATTTATATCATTCAAACCCTCTACACTCGAGCAACGCGAAAAACTTGAACAATTACGTGCATTAGAACATAATATGCGCATCGATGTGGAGATAGTTGATACAATTCCCTTAGGCGTAGACACACAACGTGATCTCGATAGAGTACGTAAGATTTTAGCATGAAAATACTTAAAAAAACCAATAAAATTTCTTTCCAAGGAGAATACGGCGCTAATTCCCATATTGCTTGCTCCAATATGTTCCCCAATATGGATGCTGTTCCCTCTGCTACTTTTGAAGACGCCCTTAATTTAGTGGAAAGTGGGAAAGCTGATCTTGCTATGATCCCTATTGAAAATACTCTTGCGGGACGCGTTGCAGACATCCATCATCTTTTACCGCAATCATCTCTTTATATTATTGATGAATATTTTTTACCTATCCATTTTCAATTAATGGTTTTGCCCGGCGTTACATATGACGAAATTAAAACCGTCCACAGCCATACGCATGCCCTTGCACAATGCCGAAAAATCATACGAAACAACGGTTGGAAACCTGTTGTTTCTACAGACACTGCTGGAGCTGCAAAGTTTATTAAAAAAAATGCTAAACGTTCACAGGCTGCCTTAGCTCCTCTGATCGCAGCAGAACTCTATGGACTTGATATTCTTGAAAGGGATGTTGAAGATAACCCTCATAATATTACCCGTTTTGTCATCCTTTCACGCTCCAAACGACATGTCCCCAAGCCTAAAAATGGCGAAAAAATCATCACCAGTCTTCTTTTTCGAGTGCGCAATGTCCCCGCCGCTCTCTATAAAGCTATGGGAGGATTTGCAACGAATGGTATCAATATGACAAAATTAGAAAGCTATCAAATTGGTGGAAATTTCAATGCAACACAATTCTTTGTTGATATTGAAGGACATCCTGAAGATCCGATGATGAAACTTGCCTTAGAAGAATTATCTTTCTTTTCTGCAGAACTGCGTATTATAGGTACTTATCCCGCACAAAACGATCGAACATCGTATATATAAAAGCAATTAAGCTGCCATCATTTTTTGCTGATATCAAAGAGCATCGTAAAAATTTCATGATGCAACGCATCTCGGAAGAGCTTGTTTTTTACTCAACACCCTTCATAAACACTGAAGAAGAAAAATTAGCTCTCAAAACAATTCAAATTATTATACATAATAGAGCATTCAAATCTCTTAGACTGATATCATTCTGAACATGGTTTAAAGCTAGAAAATGCACCTTAGCCCTGCTTTTCGCATTAAGTTTGAACTTTCATTTTTATAAAAACTGATTTATGATTCATCTCACTTTAGAAAAAGGAAAGGATAATGAAAAAAATCTTCGCGCAAGGATTATTAGCCGCAAATATTCTCGCCTGCTCTAGTGTTGCATTTGCTGGCTTTGGTGAGAGAAAATGGAATTTTTCGCTGGATGAAAGTGTTGTGATCACCCCATCCGATATTGTCCATCAAGGAGTTGAATACTCTTGTAGTATCTTTAAACCTAATAAAGTATCCTTCACTTTATCATACTCTACCCCTTCTGATCTAAACAAATTGAGAATTGTTGTTGATGATGAAAAGAAAATAACCCATGATAAAGAAAAGAAGGTCTTTACACTAAAAAATATAAAATCTCTTCATATAAGTTTTCCTTCGTCAGGACATTATATTTTTAAAAATATTACGAAGAAAAAAGTTGTTGGAACAAATTGTGACACAGGAGATTATGATTAATAATATTTCTATAACATCTAAATTTGAGTAGAGTTATTCTTTTTTCAGGTATTTTTTTCAAAATACGACATGATAAGCTGTTAAAACTAATCGCTGAAGGGGTATTTTTATACTAATATGGAAAAACCTTAAGCTGCTCAGAACATTAGATATTGAAGGACTTTTGCAAAAACTAAAAGACTAAACTTAAATTGTTCTGGATTTCCTACTATCAGAGCTATTTTTTAATAAGAATATGACTTCTATCTTCGTAGCTGCTTCATTTTAAGTGCTATGAAGCACATCTTACCCAAATCACTTAGATAAACAGAAAAGCGAAACTTGCTCTATAGATGTATTCCTCGCTGCATTTTAAATCATACTCATTCAGCTTTTTGTAAAAATTCATCTCTCTTTTCCCTCCTTGTTAAAGAATATAATTATTTGAAACTATAAAATGTCGCTTATATCGAATAAGAACCATTTTTACGCTTATAAAACCAGTACCCCCTTATTTCTATAGCGCTGAATGTTGCATCTTCTCTTGTATGAGCACAGTCACTTAAAAAATATATGAAACCTTTTCTCAAATGATGAAAATTCATATATTGATCCATCTTGTGATAAACATCGATGTTTTTTAATTAAAAGAACAAGCACGCAAAGAGCGATAACATCTACTCAGTATTTATATTCGTATATGTTAAAAGAAAAAATATTACGTATTTGATATTCTCATTCACTATAGAAATCAGGTGGTGGTCTTATAAGATATTTAAGATATTGACTTATCATTTTAAGACTTTGATTTCTTATACTGAATTACAACTACGAATAAAGTAAGATCCTCCCATCTTAAATCTTCATATTGAATCAATTAAAATCGTTTCCTTGAAAGTTACAAATGGGAGTGGTGTGTGAGTAAAAACGATTAAAAAAGGAATAAAAATGCTTCTTATAAAGCCTCTCAAGTGCAAGGGATTGCAACATTTAGAATTGTTAATAGTATGAGGGCTCAAATTTATACTTTTATTAAGCATAAAGAGGGTAGTGCACAATGGATTTATACCTCAAGGGAAGTATGTATACTATTTACGAGCGGGGTTTGAAATATAGTTAAGAGTACTGAGAAATAGCTCTTTAAAAAGCATGTAAATGAACAACATTAAGTTATTCTGTTTGGGATATTCTGTTTTGTGTGAGAGGAGCAACACCATTAAAGCAATATTTGCTAATTATTTAAATAGCACTCTTCCCCCTAACTTTCGAATGTTAGCCAATTACATGATCTATCTACTTTATTTGCTGCTTTAACTGTTGTAAATTTTTGATGATTCAATTTCGTAGTTTTAGAACAGATGTATCTATCCTAAAACTCTTACATATTTCAGCGAATGAGAATAATTATACATTCAAATTATCCTAAGCGAAAAAATATTTTCATACCAAATAAAGATGAAGAGCTACTGCTATGAAAACTGATAAATCCATAATCTCTTTGTTGTTTATATGTCAATAAATTAAACGCAAAGGAAAATTCTTCGTCGTTCTTAGGATATTTTTCGTTTCTGAGCTTGATTTTTCATTCCAAATCGACAATATGAACTTGGGAGGTTGGTGGTGGACGAACTGCTCGCCAACTGGGTCAGGTCTGGAAAGAAGCAGCCCCAACGAGTTTTGGTACGGGTCATCGTGCCAACCTCCTATTTTGCTGAAGAAATTATTTTTTATGCTGTCTTTTAGCGAGGTACTTTTAATCTTCAGAGCGGCATTTGTATGCAGCAAATAAAGGGGTTTGGTTATTTTTTAACAAATTATCCCATAAATAATTTGATTAAGAAAAAATCCTTTTATATGAGACTACAGTATTGATCTATGCTTTTGTATTATCAAAATGTACGCATAAAGAACTTCGAAGTTGGAAATATTCATGGAAAATGTACCGGTAGAAACAGCCTATCGTGTTCTTGCTCGTAAATATCGACCCCAAAACTTCTCTGACCTTATTGGTCAGGAAGCTATGGTGCGTACTCTCACCAACGCCTTTGAAAAAGGTCGTATTGCACAAGCGTGGATGTTAACAGGGATTCGTGGCGTAGGTAAAACCACAACAGCACGTATTTTGGCACGTGCGCTTAATTATAAAACAAAAGATATTGACCAACCGACAACCGTATTAGACTCTCTTGGTGAACATTGCACACAAATTATCGAAGGACGCCATATTGATGTTATAGAAATGGATGCCGCTTCTCATACGGGCATTGATGATATTCGTGAAATTATTGAACAAATACGCTATCGTCCTGTTTCTGCACGTTATAAGGTTTATATTATCGATGAAGTACATATGCTCTCAACACAAGCCTTTAATGGTTTATTGAAAACTCTTGAAGAACCACCGTCCCATGTGAAATTTATTTTTGCCACAACAGAAATTCGCAAAGTTCCTATTACAATCCTTTCGCGTTGCCAACGTTTTGATTTGCGGCGTATTGAATCAAAAGCTTTGAGTGCACATTTGCGCCAAATTGCGAAATATGAAAAGGTAGAAGTAGAAGATCAAGCACTCTCTATGATTGCCCGTGCTGCAGAAGGATCTGCACGTGATGCATTATCCATTTTTGATCAAGCGATTGCCCATAGCAATGGCAATGTTAATGCCATTGCGGTGCGTACAATGTTAGGATTAGCGGATCAAGCACGTATTATTGATCTTTTTGAATTTATCATGAAGGGCGATGTTGTTAATGCATTACATGAATTACGCAGTCAATATGAGGCAGGTGCTGATCCTCTTACTATATTGACAGAACTAGCCGACTTTAATCATTTGGTCACACGTTTACGTTTTACACCAGAAATAGTGGAAGATTTCTCACTGACTGAAGAACAACGTTTAAGAAGTTTAGACTTTTCAAAAAAACTTTCCGTTCCTGTTTTATCCCGAAACTGGCAAATGTTACTCAAAGGTTTACAGGAAGTTAACCAAACTGCACGTCCGCTTCAAGCCGCTGAAATGCTTTTAATTCGTCTTGCTCACACGGCTGACTTACCAACTCTTGATGAAGCTTTAAAAAAGCTTACGCAAGAAAAAACACCTCTCACACTGGTTAAAAACTCTTCTCATCAAGAATCTACAAATGCAAATAATATAACAAAAGAAACAATGGTCGAAACCCATGCTTCCTCGAGCGTTTCAAATACATTACCAGATCAATCAGATTTAAAAACATCCTTGAAAAACCAATTAGATCATTCCTTACAACCGGAAAATTTAGTTAAAAATCAAAACCCTGACAAAATCAACGCCCAAGAAGTAACAGAAACTCTTGAAAATTCTCAATCTATTGATCTTTCTGAAAAGAGTGCAAATTTATCGCATTCTGTCACACAAACAACAGAACAGATTACCCAACCTAAAACTCTAGTAATTAATTCTTTGCACGATATTGTTCAATTAGCCGAACAGCATAATGATGCTCCTTTCAAACTCCTTATTAAAGAATTTGTTCATCCTGTTTCTTTTGAAGCTGGGCATATTACCTTAAGACTTTCTGAAAATACCCCACAATTTCTTGCTCATGATATAGAAAAAAAGATATCTCAATGGACTGAAAAACGCTGGACAATAACTTTTGTTAATGAAGGAGGTGGCCCAACCTTACAGGAGGAAAGTATAGCGATTCAAAAGACTCTTTTTTCCAATGCAGAAACAGATCCTGATATCGCGAAAATCCTCAACCATTTTCCAGAAGCAAAAATTGTCGATATTCGACTCAATAAAGAAGAAAATGATCTTGATTTACTCCCCAATACCTTTAAAAATGCTGATATTTTTAAAAATAAAAATGATATCAATGATGAATAAGGATACCTATTCCTATGCGTGAAATGATGAGTATGATGAAAAAAGCCAAAGAAATGCAAGAAAAAATGCAGAAGATTCAGGAAGAAATAGCTAATCTGCAAGCTACCGGCACTGCAGGCGGTGGTCTCGTCAATATCACTTTAAATGGCAAAAATATTATAACAGCAATTCAAATTGATCCTTCATTACTCAAACCTGAGGAAGCTGAAATTCTCGAAGATCTCATTATGGCAGCTTATAATGAAGCAAGAACAAAAATTGAAATCGCAATAGAAGAAAAAACCAAAAGTATAACGGCAGGGATACCGCTCCCTTCAGGTTTCAAGCTTCCATTTTAATGAAACGGATTTTTTCCGTGGGACAAAAATATGTCTAAATACATTGCAGGACCTGAGATTGAACGTCTCATTCAGATTTTATCACGTATACCAGGTCTTGGTCCACGTTCAGCGCGTCGTGCTGCGCTTCATCTTATCAAAAAAAAGGAAACATTGCTGGAGCCTTTAGGAGCAGCTATACAAGCAGCTATAGAAAAAGTCGGCATTTGTTCTGTTTGTGGAAATGTCGATACCATTGATCCTTGTTCAATTTGTACAGATTTGCGCCGCGATGATACAACAATCATCGTTGTTGAGGATATCGCTGATCTGTGGGCTCTTGAACGCGCAAAAACTTTAGCCGCACGTTACCATGTATTGGGTGGACGACTCTCCCCCTTAGATGGAATAGGTCCTGACGAACTGAACATTGCCTCCTTAATACAACGTGTTGTACAAAATCCTATTACGGAAATTATTCTTGCTGTCAATGCGACTGTCGAAGGTCAAACAACTGCTCACTATATCACCGATCAGCTTTCCAATTTTTCAGTTAAAATTACGCGACTTGCTCATGGTGTTCCTGTAGGAGGCGAGCTTGATTATCTTGATGATGGAACTTTAGCAGCAGCTGTACAAGCACGAACCAATCTTTAAAACTTTTTCCTCTTCACCTTTAGCTCTTTAATGACGGGGGAATATTCAAATGCTAAAGAAAAACCTCTCATTTTTAAACGACCTTGGTCCTGGTATTTTAGTATGTTTATTCATATCAGCTTTAGCGTATGGTTTAGAAGTCTTGGAAAAGCAGCTTTTTGGGCAAGCATGGCTTGAAAATCTTGTTTTAGCAATTCTCTTAGGATCTGTTACCCGTAGTTGTTTTACTTTGCCAACATACCTTCAAAAAGGTATAATTTTTTGTGCCAAAACACTTCTTGAAATTGCTATCGTACTTCTAGGAGCAAGCATTAGCATTAACGCAGTGCTTTCAGCCGGTTGGAATTTACTTTCTAGCATCATATTCGTTATATTCGTAACGATTATCCTTAGCTTTGCCATTGGTCGAATTTGCGGGCTCTCTAAACATTTAGCAATGCTCGTTGCTTGCGGAAATGCTATTTGTGGCAACTCAGCCATTGTTGCCGTTGCACCCGTCATTAAAGCAAAACACGAAGAAGTAGCTGCATCAATTGCTTTTACTGCTCTTTTAGGAGTTGTTATTATTTTACTTCTCCCTTTTTTACACCCACTTTTGAATTTATCATTTAACCAATACGGTGTGCTTGCTGGCATGGTAGTTTACGCTGTACCACAGGTCTTAGCAGCAACAGCACCAATATCTTTCGTGAGCGTTCAAATTGCAACTGTTGTTAAATTGGTACGTGTTCTCATGTTAGTCCCTGTTATTTTTATCTTATCCATCATCTATCGCCGATCAGCACAAACACGCCTGCGTCTACACACTCTCGTCCCATGGTTTATCATTGGCTTTATTATCATGATGCTTGTTCGCTCAAGTGGTCTTATCCCTGAAAAAGCACTTAATCCCATCAAACTAATTGCTCAGTTATTGACCGTTATTTCAATGACAGCATTAGGATTAGGCGTTGATATTCGCTCATTAAAAAAAGCAGGATGGCGCGTTATTTTAGCTTCAACTTCCTCCATACTCCTTCTTGGCGCTTGCAGCCTTATCATGATACAATTGAATGATTTGAATCATATAACATTTTGAAATATGCATTTATTATTTTTCAACGTAGTATGCAATCAACCCAAAGGCTCATTATTCTATACAAAAAAAGAGCTGTGATATTAAGTAAAAACTGTCAAATTTGCTTTTTCAATTAGCTTTTCAGTCCATAATGATTTGCAATGACGTAGTATCAAAATACGTAACTCATGCAAAACAATGCCATTTCTTTCATCTGCTCTCATTACGCTGAAGTTTTTATATAAAGACTGATAGAATATGCTCTTATTTGGAAAAATGTGGGGTCATGGCTTTCCCCCTTTTAAATTACTTTTACTTACTATGGAATACAAATGGCATCATCATACTATTTGATAGCTCAAAATGTTTGTGACAATCCTTACATTTAAACGATTCGTGAAAGGCGTTTTTATTCTTTTCTTCAACAGTTTTTATTCACATCCTAATTCCGCTTGTAGTATACAAGATAATAACTTTAATTGTCTCACCATAAGTAGATTTGAAATAAGAGAATCTTACAATATTCAAGGTACTCATTCAAAAAGTGAAAACAAATAGGGATTAAATCAACATCTCGTTCTATCCCATAAAAAGATATTGTTGCTTATTGGCACTAGTAACTTTCTTACAAATGAAATATACAATAATAAAAAGATTAAAAATACAGCAGGACTTTTGTTTATCGTTTTATTCAACTAAAATATTTTTATGCTTATCCTTGCTATAGATACTGCTTCAATTTATTGCGCTGTTGCGCTCATTCGTCATAAATCTGTTATTGCGCGTATCAATGAGCGCATGAACAAAGGACATGCTGAAAAAATTATTGGGCAGATTACACAAATAATGACACAAGCCAATATGACGCTTGATCAAGTTGAGCGTATTGCTGTCAATATTGGACCTGGATCATTTACTGGTGTACGTGTCGGTGTTGCAACAGCGCGCGCTTTGGCATTAGCACTTGAAATACCTGCTGTTGGAGTGAGTGCTCTTGAAGCGTTAGCAGCACAAGTAATAAACAATAAAAGTACAGCATCAGCAATTACTGTTGTCATTGAAGCAGGGAGAGAGATGTTCTACCATCAAAATTTTCATAATGATCTCACGCCTTTGGGAGCGCCGGGATTAAAAACAATTGAAAATATCCTCGAAGATTTGCCAAAAAAAACCCGCCTGACTGGCCCAGCGGCTGATGTCGTTGTGGAGCATATTAAAAGCCATAAAATAAACGAAAAAATTGTCCTAGAAAAAATCCCCTGCGAAGCGGCTGATATTGTAAACTATGCTTATCTTGCCGCAAACAAACAATCAAAAAATTCGCCTCGCCCACTCTATCTACGCAGCGCTGATGCAAAACAACAAACCAATTTTGCTTTACCACAAAAAAAATAATGCTCAAATTTTCATTGACAAAAAAGAATTTTGGAATTGCTCCGCTACAAGTTAATGATAGTGCTCCTCTTCATCAAATTCATCAACATTGTTTTACTCCGTCTTGGGGAAAACAAGCTTTTGATAATTTCTTAACAGATCACTCTATCTTCGGATACAAAGTTTTTCTCATTGATCGCTCTGATCAAATTTTAGGCTTTTGCCTATGCCGCCTCATCCTTGATGAAGCAGAAATCATCACAATTGCCGTTCACCCTCATTATCGTCAACAAGGAATTGGCACCTTTCTTATCGAAAGCACAGTTCACCATCTTCACGACAAAGGCGCTATAAAATTATTCTTGGAAGTAGAAGCCACAAACCTTTCTGCTTTGAACCTTTATCAACGCTTTGAATTTCAAAAAATTTCTGAACGTCTTGCCTACTACCCGTCAAAAAATGGTCGTGGTGATGCAATTATCATGCAAAAAACTTTTAAGTAAATAGATTGAGATTTGTGTAAAAAACATTTACACATGCACCATGAATAAAGTAAATCCTAAAAATACGCCTCCTGTTGCTCCGAAAAAGGTTTTTATCAAAACCTATGGATGTCAAATGAATGTTTATGATAGCCAACGAATGACTGATAGTCTCAGTTCGCAAGGCTATGTGACAACACAAATTCCCAATGATGCCGATCTTATTCTTGTTAATACCTGTCATATTCGTGAAAAAGCAGCAGAAAAACTTTATTCTGATCTCGGTCGTTTGCGCGTTATGCGTCAAGAGCGCACACCTGATAAACCCCTGATGGTTGGTGTAACGGGTTGTGTTGCACAAGCTGAGGGAAGTGAAATCTTGCGCCGTGCTCCAACAGTGGATCTTGTTATTGGTCCGCAAATGTATCATCGCTTGCCAGAATTGTTAGAAAAAGCCAAACAAGGAAAAAAAATTATCGAAACAGACTATGCTGTTGAAGATAAATTTGCTCATTTGCCGCCCCATAATAAACATGCAGTAAGAAAACGAGGTGTTAGCGCATTTTTAACAGTACAAGAAGGTTGCGATAAATTTTGCACTTTTTGTGTTGTGCCCTATACACGCGGTGCCGAAATATCACGATCCGTTGAGCAAATTACTGAAGAAGCCCTTCAACTCATCGAAGCGGGTGTCAAAGAAATTACGCTGCTTGGACAAAATGTCAATGGTTGGCATGGGCAAAGTGCTGATGGCAAAACTTGGCGTCTTGGCGATCTTCTTTATCATCTTGCAAAACTCGATGGTTTAAAGCGTTTGCGTTACACAACCAGTCACCCACGTGATATGGATGATAGCCTTATTGCCGCGCATCGAGATCTTGATATGTTAATGCCTTACCTCCATCTTCCTGTTCAATCAGGTTCAGATCGCATCTTAAAAGCTATGAACCGCCAACACAAAAGCTCTCATTATCTTCATCTTATTGAAAAAATTCGGACCGCACGACCAGATATTGCCTTTTCAGGCGATTTTATTGTAGGGTTTCCAGGAGAAACAGATGAAGACTTTGAAGAAACCATTAAACTTATTCAACAAGTACAGTACAGTTCAGCTTATTCTTTTAAATATTCCCCTCGTCCTGGAACAGTGGGAGCCACAATGAAAAATCATGTTGATGAATCTGTAAAAGATGCCCGCCTTCAACATTTACAAGTCCTTCTCCTTGAGCAACAAAATGCGTTTTTGCGTTCTAAAATTGGTCAAAAAACTAACGTTCTCATCGAAAAACCTGGACGTCACTCAGGGCAAATGGTAGGACGTTCCCCTTGGCTTTTACCTGTTGTCGTAGATACAGAAGCCTCTACAGGTAGCGTAATAGAAATTCATATTAAAAATGCAAGCTCAAACAGTTTTGTTGGTGAAGTGACAAATAGATAAACATACTTCTAAAACCTTGTTCACAATAAATATTTTGGAAAACTCTTTTATTTTAAAAGAAAATGATTACATCTGAAACATGCACTTTTTTTTAAAAATGTCTTTTATAGAATTTACTTAACAAAACGTGCAATATTTATGTAGATATGGAGAATAGGCTGAAAGCTTCAACCGAAAAAATAAAGCGTATTAAAGAAAAAGTAAATATGTCCCTTGAAAAGGCTGATACCTTGAAACAAACAAGCGCTTCAGATCCGAGCCAAGTTGTTTTGATTTTCGAAAATAATAAATATGCAAAAGCAGTTTTTGGTAAATTTGACGAAAATCTCGCTTATATCGAAAAAAAACTTGAACTTAGTATTCATCCGCGTGGTAATGAAGTCTTAATCCGTGGAAGTATTTCTGTTATAAAACGTGCGCAATATGTATTGCAGCAACTTTATGAACGTGCCAAAACACATCAAGAGCTCACTTTATCAGATATAAAAGGAGCGCTTGCTATGGCAAATATACCAAAGAAGCAGAAAGAAGACACAATAACACACAAATCTGCAATGAAACGTATACCAGCACGGTTGAGTACCCATAAAAAAATAATTCATGCAAGAACTCCGACACAAGATGCTTACATACGCGCTATGGAGCATACTGAACTTGTGTTTGGTGTAGGACCAGCAGGAACAGGCAAAACGTATCTTGCTGTTGCTCATGCTGCAATGCTTCTAGAACGTGGTATCATTGAGCGAATTATTCTCTCACGTCCGGCTGTTGAAGCTGGAGAACATCTTGGTTTTCTTCCCGGTGATCTCAAAGAAAAAGTCGACCCATATTTACGACCACTTTATGATGCTCTTTATGATATGATGCCCGCTGAAAAAATAGAACGCATTTTAGCTTCTGGTGTCATAGAAATTGCTCCTCTTGCCTTTATGCGCGGACGAACACTTGCCCATGCTGCTGTTATTCTTGATGAGGCACAAAATACTACGCCCATGCAAATGAAAATGTTCCTCACACGTCTTGGAGAAGGAACACGTATGATTGTTACCGGTGACGTAAGCCAAATTGATTTGCCTACAGGGCAAAAATCAGGTCTCATTGAAGCAATTCGCATTCTTTCAAATGTAGAAAATATTGCAATTGTACATTTTGATGAAAAAGATGTTATACGCCATCCACTTGTTGCTGCTATCGTTCGTGCTTATGATCGTGATTCCGAAATACAAAATAAAAAAAAATCATTCGCATGCGATGCATTAAAAAATGAATTTGATTCATCATGATTATTATTGATATAATGGTTAAAAGCGCAGGGTGGAATGATGAGAAAATGCTTTATAATATCACTGAAAAAGCATTATTGACGACTATGCATCATATTTCATTGGCAAATGTTGTAAGCGAGATTAGCCTGCTTTTTACGGATGATAAACATATGGCACAAATCAATGCACAATGGCGCAACAAAAACAAATCTACTAATGTATTATCCTTTCCTGCTTTTCCACTTAAAGCTGGAAATCCTCCTGGTCCCATGCTCGGTGATATTATTATTGCGCGAGAGACTGTTGTTCTCGAAGCAGAAAAACAAGGAAAAACATTTCAAGACCATTTAACGCATATGATTGTTCATGGTATCTTGCATCTGCTTGGCTATGACCATGAAACTGATAATGAAGCATATCAAATGGAAAAGCTCGAAAGAGAAATTCTGCAAAAGCTTTCCATAAAAGATCCTTACGCTGAATTGTCTATAAATGATAAAATTTAACTTTTAAAATCAATATTACGAGCATACCATTTAAAGCCTCTCATTCACCTAATTATAAAAAGAAAGTTTAGAAGATTTCAAAACCATGACAAACAAAACAAATGCACAAAATAATAGTCAAACATCTTCTAATAATGAAAAAAAAACCTCTCAACAGACGAATCATACAGAAAAATATTCTCTGATGAATCATTTGTTTTCATTCTTACGGGGTCGTAATTGTGTGTCTACATCACTGCGCGATGATCTTACCGTTGCACTCACGACTGACAATGAAAAAGACACTGCCCTCTTCTCACCTGAAGAACGTACTATGTTGCATAATATTTTACGCTTACGTGAAGCACGCGTGGATGATGTTATGATACCACGTTCTGAAATCGAAGCACTGGAAATAAACACTTCACTTGGAGAAACCCTTAAATGTTTCGCAAAAATTGGTCATTCTCGCTTACCTGTTTATGCTGAAACTTTAGATGATCCGCGCGGCATGATTCACATCCGCGATATTCTTAACTATATGACTCGCTTTATTGTCAGCCCAACAAAAACCGAACAGAAATCCGATTTGCTTCAATTAAACCATACAGACTTACATACCCCAATCGGTGAATTGGATCTGATCCGAACTGTTCTCTTTGTTCCAAGTTCCATGCTTGCAAGCAAATTATTAACACGAATGCAAACTACACGAACTCAAATGGCTTTAGTTATTGATGAACATGGGGGAACAGATGGTCTCGTTTCAATGGAGGATATTGTTGAATTGGTTGTTGGTGATATCGAAGATGAACATGATAATGTCGACAATGCTATCGTACGTGAACCAAACAATAAATGGCTCGTTGATGCAAGAACTGAACTAGAAGATGTGGAGAAAGCTCTTGGTCCTGATTTTATCGTAGGGGAATATGGTGATGATGTTGATACGATTGGTGGTTTGATCGTCTCCATTCTTGATCGCATTCCTGCCAAAGGTGAAATTGTCGAAGCTGTACCTGGTTATAGATTTCGTATTTTAGAAGCTGATAAACGCCGGATTAAGCGATTGCGTATTTTTCGCATTCCCAAAAATGAGAATCTTGAGAACAATGTCATCCCTAAAGAATAGTCCAGCGTTTTTAAACAATTTCATCGTTTTTTTGTCCTCTGTTACCGGTTGGAAGCGCCAAGCATGGATATTTCTGTGTGGTGCTCTTACTTCTTTTGCACTTCCACCCTTTTATTTGACACCTCTTTGCTTTTTAACTTTCCCTCTCTTTATTGTTTTACTTGACTCAATACGGGCCGCAAAAAACAATAAAAAAATTTTTTTTACTTACGCTTTAAGCTGTGGAACCTTTGGTTTTAGTTATTTTATTTGCGGACTTTGGTGGCTATGCAATGCTTTGTTAACAGATCCAGATTCTTTTGGTTGGGCAGTCCCATTAGCCATTTTAGTTCCTCCACTCTACCTTTCTCTTTATTGGTTTTTTTCTGGTTTCATTGTTGGTTTATTATGGACAAAAGGAATAGCACGATTTTTTGTTTTAGCCTTTGCATTAGGATTGGCCGAGTGGTTGCGTGCGTTTTTATTCACAGGATTTCCATGGAATGCTCTTGGCTATACAGCCATGCCAACCCCAATGTTCATGCAATCTGATGCAATCGTGGGACTCTATGGAATGAATATTCTTGCTGTCTTAGCCTACAGTTTGCCAACTGTTTTATTAACAGATGAAAAAAAGAAAGTGGCACTTTCTCTTTGTTTATCACTTATATTCATTCACAGTGGTTTTGGGTTTTATCGTCTTCATACTATAGAAAACATAGCTGAAAATCAAAAAAGTTCTTATTGGGTGCGCATTGTTCAACCTTCCATCCAACAAAATATAAAATTGCGTGATAATACACGAGAAGCTATGTTGGAAGCGCATATGAATCTAAGTGCAATGCCAACAACTGACCAAAATTCAGAACCCGATTTTATCGTATGGCCCGAAGCTTCCGTTCCTTACCTTCTCTATGATAACTCATCTATCACAATGCGCATTGCCTCTCTTTTAAAACCTAAACAATGGGCTATTATCGGAGCAATACGAGCCAGCAATGATCTACCTCATTCCCAAACACAATATTTTAATACAATTGCAGTCATTAATGCTCAAGGTAATATTTTAAATACTTCCGATAAACTTCATTTGGTTCCTTTTGGTGAGTATCTTCCTTATCAGGATTTATTGAAAAAAATTGGATTGCGTACCCTTGCCGATAATATTGGTGGATATAGTGCTGCAAGTGTGCGCAAAATTGTTACAATGCCAAACGGATTTTCTTATCTACCCTTGATTTGTTATGAAGCAATATTTCCCCATGAAATGACTTTTAAAGGCTCCTCGCCTCAAGCAATTATTAATATTACAAATGATGCATGGTTTGGTGTAACACCTGGACCCTATCAACATCTTCAACAAGCACAACTTCGTGCCGTTGAACTGGGAATCCCCCTCATACGAGCAGCCAATAATGGAATATCAGCTGTTATTGATTCTTATGGACGAATCGTTGTAGCTCTTCAACAAAATGCTGTGGGCATTATTGATTCACAAGTTCCATCATCCATTACCCCTATAGGAAGCAATGAATACAGAACTTTCTCTACTTTTATCTTATTCATCCTTATGCTATTGTGTCGTGTTGGTTTTGGTTCTACAAAACAGCTTAAATGATTCAAGTGCCCTTTGTACGGTATTATGTTGCGTTTACCAGTAATATTGGGAAAAAATATTACATATTATTTTAATTATATGATAAATCAGCTGCGCATAAATATGATGTTGGTTTAGAAGAAAAGTGCTGGAAATAAAGAGTTGCATTATGACCGAAACTAGAAAAAAACCTGACCCTATAGATATCTATGTTGGAACTCGTATCCGTTTACGTCGTAATATTTTAGGACTCACTCAAGAGAAACTAGGTGAAAAATTAGGGATTACTTTTCAGCAAATCCAAAAATATGAAAAAGGAACAAACCGTATTGGTGCCAGTCGTCTTCAAGCGATAGCGGAAATTATGGATGTTCCTGTTTCTTACTTTTTTGATAAAGGTATTACCTCCCAACAAGTAGAGGGTTTTGCTGAAAGTGATCACAATTTTATAGACTTTTGTTCTAGCAGCGAAGGGATTCAGCTCATGCGCGCTTTTACAAATATATCTGATGCTAAAGTGCGTCGAAAAATTATTGATTTGGCAAAAGCACTTTCTGAGGAAGATTTGACAAATAAGCTATAAATTAAAATTATATCTTTTCTCTTTTATTCATATAAATTTTCATTGACGATTTGCTGTAGAATCAGCAAATCGTGACAACTTTAGTAAGAAATTAATTAAATCGTTGATTTTCTTTTTTGAAGGAGTTCCTATGCCGCATCAAGATTATCTTTTTACGAGCGAATCGGTATCGGAAGGACATCCTGATAAAATTTGTGATCGTATTTCCGATGAAATCGTTGATATGATCTATAAAGAAGCTGAAAAGACTGGTACTGATCCATGGTTAATACGCGTTGCCTGTGAAACTCTCGTCAGTGTCAACCGTGTTGTTATCGCTGGTGAAGTGCGTGTTCCCGATACGCTATTAAAAAAAGATAAAAATAAAGAATTTATCTATGATGAAACTGGCTTTCCACTCATTAATCCTACGCGTTTTCGTACAGCAGCGCGCCGTGCTATTCGTACCATTGGCTATGAACAAGCAGGTTTTCATTGGAAAACTGTTAAAATTGATGTTCTTTTGCGCCCTCAATCAGCTGACATAGCAAGAGGGGTTGATAATGCTACGGACCGGCATGGTGAAGAAGGAGCAGGTGATCAAGGCATCATGTTTGGATATGCTTGCCGTGAAACACCTGATTTCATGCCTGCGCCGATTTATTATGCGCATAAAATTCTCAAACTTCTTGCCACAGCCCGTCATAAAGGAGAGGGAGAAGCTGGAAAATTAGGACCAGATGCTAAAAGCCAAATAACCATACGCTATAAAAATGGAAAACCGATAGAGGTCACATCCATTGTTCTTTCAACGCAGCACCTCGATGAAAGCTGGGATTCCAACAAGGTACGTACAGTGGTTGAACCTTACATTCGTCAAGCTTTACATGACATTCCCATTGCAGATCAATGCAGTTGGTATATTAACCCAACAGGAAAATTTGTCATTGGTGGTCCTCAAAGCGATGCCGGATTAACAGGACGCAAAATTATTGTGGATACTTATGGAGGTGCAGCACCCCATGGAGGCGGTGCTTTTTCAGGAAAAGATACAACAAAAGTTGATCGTTCTGCAGCCTATGCGGCACGCTATCTGGCTAAAAATATTGTTGCTGCTCATTTAGCAGAGCGATGCACCATTCAACTCTCTTATGCAATTGGTATTGCACAACCTTTATCTATTTATCTCAATCTTCACGGAACAGGAAAAGTCGATGAAAAAGTTATTGAAGCAGCCATTCGCAAAATAATGGACCTTTCACCTACCGGCATTCGAAAACATCTTGACCTCAATAAACCTATTTATGCGAAAACAGCTGCCTATGGTCATTTTGGGCGAAAACCAAAACACGATGGTTCGTTTTCATGGGAAAAAACTGATCTCGTGAAAACGCTTCAAACAATGATCCAAATCCCATGATTAAATATAATACACGCAAGAGTGAAGCATTTTTTGGACGCCGACAAGGAAAACAACTTCGAAACAGTCAGCTTACACGTATAAAAATGCTTCTCCCCAATTTAAATATTGATTTAAATGTCCCTCCTCCCTCAAACCTTACATCCTTATTTTCAAGCAAAGTAAGAGAAATTCGACTTGAAATCGGCTTTGGTGGAGGTGAACATTTACTTCATGAAATGGAATATTTTCCAAAAACCGGTTTTATCGGCGTCGAGCCCTTTATCAATGGCATGGCAAAAATATTGTTGTCTCTTGAACAGCATCAAAACTATCAAAATCATCTTCGCCTCTATAATGATGATGCTACACGCCTCCTTGATTGGCTCCCTGATAACTCGCTTGATGGAATAGACCTCTTTTATCCTGATCCTTGGCCGAAAAAGAAACACTGGAAACGACGTTTCATCAACACAAAAAATCTTAACCGTTTTGCTCGTGTTCTTAAAATAGGGAAAATTTTTCGCTTTGCTAGCGATATAGACAGTTATGTAAACTGGACTTTGTACCATTGTGCACAACATGATCACTTTGAATGGAAAGCAGAAAGCCCTCAAGACTGGAAACTCCCTTATCCACTATGGAAAGGAACCCGCTATGAAGCAAAAGCTTTACGCGAAGGACGGACGCCCGCCTATCTTACCTTTATCAAGAAATAAATGATCAAGCGCTTTTCTCATAAACAACTTGAAAAATTTTGAATTTAAGAGTATCAATAGCTAAATTCTTGGTCTTATGATGAAGGGTGGGCCGTTGGACCCGCTCTTTTTTAATATCATAAAACTGATGAAAATAACTTGGATAAAATGTATGAACGAAGCTGAAAAAATAAGCAATCTTGACGAACCACGCCTGTTTGAAGAAGATGGTATCGAAGCACAGGTTGCTGCTCTTGTCATACCACTACTTAAACCTTTAGGTTTTCGTTTGGTTCGTGTGAAACTTCTTGGTCAAAATGGTTTAACACTTCAAATTATGGTTGAACGTGCCGATGGTTCTATGACCGTAGAAGATTGTGAAACTGTTAGTCGAACTGTTTCCCCCCTTCTTGATGTACAAAATGTTATTGAACGCAAATATCATTTAGAAATCTCATCACCTGGAATTGATCGTCCATTGGTAAGAAAATCTGACTTTTTTCATTGGCAAGGGCATCTTGCAAAAATTGAAACCAAAATAACAATTGATGGGCGCCGAAAATTTCGCGGGACACTTACAAATATCACGCAAGATGGATTTATTTTAAACACTGATAAAGCTGCTTATGGAGAAGCCATGTATACCCCTATTTCCTTTTGTGATATCATAAATGCGCATTTAGTGCTTACCGATGAGCTTATTCGCGATGCATTGAAAAAAAATAAAGAGTTAAGTCAACAATTCATTGCTGAAGAGAAAGCTAACGACTCTATACAGACGCTCAATTTCAAAAAATAATATCACTGGGAAATACCCATCGTGTGGCACAAAGAAGGAGAAAATTGATGGCTACAAGCGCTAACAGGCTTGAGATTCTGCAAATTGCAGATGCTGTTGCACGTGAAAAGTCAATCGACCGTGAAATTGTCATTTCTGCGATGGCTGATGCTATTCAAAAAGCAGCACGTTCTCGTTATGGTCAAGAAACAAATATCCGTGCTGAAATCAATTCTAAAACAGGTGAAATTAAATTACAGCGCCTGCTTAAAATCGTTGATGTCGTTGAAGACTATACAACGGAAATTACTTTGTCTGATGCTCTTAAACATCAAGCAGAAGCAAAAATTGGTGATTTTTTTGCTGATCTTTTACCTCCTATGGATTTTGGACGTATCGCAGCACAATCTGCTAAACAGGTTATTGTACAAAAAGTACGCGACGCAGAACGTGATCAGCAATATGAAGAGTTCAAAAATAAAGTTGGTGAAATTATTTCTGGTACAGTTAAGCGGGTGGAATATGGTAATGTTATCGTTGATCTCGGGCGTGGTGAAGCTATTGTGCGCCGTGATGAATTAATTCCTCGTGAATCATTCCGCTATGGAGATCGTATTCGTGCTTTTGTCAATGATGTACACCGTGAAACGCGTGGTCCGCAAATTTTCCTTTCACGCACACATCCCCAATTTATGGTAAAACTTTTCACTATGGAAGTGCCAGAAATTTATGATGGTATTATAGAAATCAAATCTGTTGCTCGTGATCCAGGTTCACGGGCTAAAATCGCCGTTGTTTCACGCGATGGTTCCATTGATCCTGTTGGAGCATGCGTTGGAATGCGAGGAAGTCGTGTACAAGCTGTTGTTGCTGAATTACAAGGCGAAAAAATTGATATTATTCCTTGGTCGCCTGATGCGGCAACATTTGTCGTTAATGCACTGCAACCTGCTGAAGTTTCTAAAATCATCCTTGATGAAGATGCTGAACGGATTGAAGTTATTGTGCCAGATGATCAACTTAGCCTTGCTATTGGACGACGTGGACAAAATGTTCGCTTGGCTTCGCAACTAACAGGATGGAACATTGATATTTTAACGGAAAAGGAAGAATCTGAAAATCGTCAAAAAGAATTTACTGAACGGAGTAAATTGTTTATGGAAGCCTTAGAGGTTGACGAAATGATCGGGCAGGTTATGGCATCAGAGGGTTTTTCTTCCATTGAAGAAATCGCCTATATTGATCTTGAAGAAATCGCTTCTATTGATGGTTTTGACCATGATACCGCCGCTGAAATCCAAAGTCGTGCCCGAGAATATCTTGATCATCAAGAAAAAGAACTCGATGAAAAACGCAAAAAGCTCGGAGTTTCTGACGAATTGCGAACACTTCCTGGAATGACAAGTGCTATGTTGGTTGCTGTAGGTGAGGATGGTGTAAAAACAATAGAAGACTTTGCTGGCTATGCCGTTGATGATTTAGCTGGTTGGAGAGAACGCAAAGAAGGTCAAACACAGAGTTTTTCTGGTATTTTAACCCCTTTTGACATTACACGCGCGGATGCAGAAGCTATGGTTTTAGCCGCACGTGTACAAGCAGGCTGGATAGACCAAGCTGATCTTGTTACAGAAAATCCTGTAGAAGATGAAAATTCTGCAGAAAATGAAAAAACAGATGATTTGGATGTGGATACACTTTAAATGAATGAACGGACTTGCATTGTGACCAGAAAAAATGCTTCAGCACAAACGCTGATCCGTTTTGTTATTGGTCCCAATAATCAAATTGTTCCTGATCTTAAAGCGAATTTACCAGGGCGTGGCGTTTGGATTTCTGCCCATCATGCTGTTATTGAAAAAGCAATCAAACAGAAAGCTTTTCATAGAAATTTTAAAACAGATGTTGAGGTTGCACCAAATCTTGTGCATGTTGTTGATACGCTTTTACTAAAAGCCGCTCTTTCAAGCCTTTCCATGGCACGAAAAGCGGGAGCAATTGTTATGGGAGCAACAAAGGTTGATGCTGCTATCCGCTCTGGTAAAGTTATTCTTGTACTTCATGCTAAAGAAACAACAGAAGATGGGAAACGAAAAATTGCACAGGCCATCCATTCAATACAACAACAAACAAATCGGACTATAAAAACCATATCTTTATTTACAAGTGATGAAATGCGAGTGGCTTTTGGCTCTAATCCTGTAATGCATGCGGCCTTACTGGACACAAAAGCTGCTGAGGGATTTCTCAAAACGACATATAAATTGATCAGCTATCGTGACGACAAGCATAGTAAGCCTAGTGAGATGACGGCACAAGCCGTGAAGGAAATACAATGAGTGAAAATAACAACGACAAAACAACAGTCAAGAAGACACTAACTCTCAAGCGGTCTGTCTTGGAAACGAGCACGGTCAAACAAAATTTTAGCCATGGCCGTACGAAGGCTGTCGTTGTCGAAACCAAACGGCGTAAAATTACGCGACCTGATGAAAAAGCTGAAACCCCACAGCCCATTACAAAGCCACATGTGGCCCCCCAGCGCTCTAAGCCGCGTTTTGAGGGAAAAAAGCCTCAAGAATCTGTGACCAAAAGCAATCTTTCATCGACTGAAATGGAAGCGAGACTTCGCGCATTAGAAGAAGCACATATCCAAGAAAGAATAACGCGAGAACAAGCCGAAGAAGAAGCAAGACGCGCTAAAGAGCGTGAAGAAATTTTACAGCAAGAAATTAAAGAAAAAGAAATACATCTCCAACAAGAAGAAGAAATATCGCCAGTACAGGCTCCACCTGTTCCTCCTCTCATTGAACAGACAGATATTCCTATTGCGCCTAAAAACACAACTGTGGTTGAAAAACGCAAAATAGATGAAAATAAAGAGGAAGAACGGCATAGTCGACGTGCTAATCCTGCTAAATCAGAAATACGTGTACCAAAAGTTGTCAAAGGAGCTGATGAGCGGCGACGCGGAAAGCTAACTCTGAATAGTGCACTGGATGAAGAAGGAAGCGCACGTGGACGCTCAATGGCTGCAATGCGGCGTAGACAGGAAAAGTTTAAGCGTGCACAAAATCAAGAACCAAGAGAAAAAATTTCTCGCGAAGTTGTTCTTCCTGAAACGATTACCATTCAAGAGCTCGCACAACGTATGACTGAGCGTTCTGTTGATGTGATTAAATTCTTGATGAAACAAGGACAAATGATGAAACCTGGCGATGTTATTGATGCAGATGTTGCCGAACTCATCGCTGTTGAATTTGGCCATACTGTTAAACGTGTTTTAGAATCTGACGTAGAGGAAGGTATCTTTAATATAACAGATAATCCTCAAAACATGCAGCAGCGCCCTCCTGTTGTAACCATTATGGGCCATGTTGACCACGGAAAAACTTCTCTTTTGGATGCTATTCGTAAAGCAAATGTTGTTTCTGGCGAAGCGGGAGGTATTACGCAGCATATTGGTGCCTATCAAGTAGAACAAAACGGTCAAAAAATTACCTTTATTGATACACCAGGACATGCTGCATTTACGGCTATGCGTGCACGTGGAGCTCGTGTTACCGATATTGCTGTTCTCGTTGTAGCCGCTGATGATAGTGTTATGCCCCAAACGATTGAATCAATCAATCATGCGAAAGCCGCTGGTGTACCTATCATTGTTGCTATCAACAAAATTGATAAACCAGCTGCGAATGCACAAAAAGTGCGTACAGAACTTTTACAACATGAAGTGTTTGTTGAAACTATGGGCGGAGAAACTTTGGACGTTGAAGTTTCTGCTAAAACTGGTCAAAATCTTGATAAACTTCTCGAAGCTATCCTTCTTCAGGCTGAAATGCTTGATCTGAAAGCAGATTCTCAACGAACTGCAGAGGGCGTTATCATTGAAGCCAAATTGGATCGCGGACGTGGATCTGTTGCAACAGTTCTTGTTCAAAAAGGTACATTACACCCTTCTGATATTATAGTTGCCGGAAATGAATGGGGTCGTGTGCGTGCTTTGATTGATGACCATGGCCGCCATGTCAAAGAAGCCGTTCCCTCTACACCGATTGAAATTTTAGGCATGCAAGGAACGCCACAAGCCGGAGACCGTTTTGCTGTTGTCACACATGAAGCAAAAGCACGTGAAATTTCTGAATACCGTCAACGATTAGCACGTGATAAAGCTGTTGCGCGACAAACTGGTTCGCGTGGTTCTCTTGAGCAGATGATGACAAAATTGCAAACGACTGGTGTTAAGGAATTTTCTCTTATTATAAAAGGGGATGTGCAAGGATCAATTGAAGCAATCGCTTCAGCATTGGAAAAACTCGGAAATGATGAGGTTCGTGCGCGTATTGTACATTCTGGTGCAGGAGGAATTACCGAAAGTGATATTTCTCTTGCGGAAGCTTCTAACTCTGCTGTAATTGGCTTTAATGTTCGAGCTAATAAGCAAGCACGTGATTTTGCTAAAACACAAGGAATTGAAATTCGTTATTATAACATCATTTATGATCTTGTTGACGATATCAAGGCTGCCATGTCTGGATTACTCTCACCAGAACAGCGTGAAACTTTCCTTGGTAATGCTGAAATTCTAGAAGTCTTTAACATTACAAAAATTGGAAAAGTTGCAGGATGTCGTGTTACAGAAGGTAAAATAGAACGAGGAGCCGGTGTTCGCCTTATCCGCGATAATATCGTTGTTCACGAAGGAAAGCTGAAAACACTCAAGCGCTTTAAGGATGAAGTCAATGAAGTGCAAAGTGGTCAAGAATGTGGAATCGCCTTTGAAAATTATGAAGACATGCGCGCAGGAGACATCATTGAGATCTTCCGTATCGAACATATTAATCGCACATTATAAAATAATCCAATAACTTTACTCTGTTGTAAAATAAAGAAAGTTATTAGGTTTTATACACAATATCTCTTTTTCCTTATCTAAATGGTCAAAAAAGAGATCTTGTAGCAAGGATAAAACTTTGATGAAAAATGCAAAGCCATCACAACGGCAACTTAGAGTAGCAGAGCAAGTACGTCATGCAATAGCGCATATATTACAGCGTGATATTTTGCTTGATGATATCTTGAAAGATATTGTTATTTCTGTCTCTGAAGTACGCATGTCACCAGATTTAAAAATTGCTACTTGCTTTGTATCACCTCTCAGCACTCTTAAAAATGCTTCTCATACCGATGTTGTTGATACCCTCAATAAACATAGTCGTTTTCTCCGTGGAGAAATCAGTCATGCGTTGCGACAAATGAAATATATGCCTGAACTGCGTTTCCGACTTGATAATAGTTTTGATAATTTTTCAAAAATTGATGCCCTCCTTCGCTCGCCTGAAGTTGCTCGCGATCTTCACCATAGTGATAAAGATGAGGATTAAAGATATGGCACGGCAACACAAAAAAAAAGGGCGTCCTGTTTCTGGCTGGGTCATATTTGATAAACCAAAAGGAATGAAATCAACAGAAGCTGTCTCACAAATCAAATGGCTCTTTCATGCACAAAAGGCAGGACATGCAGGAACACTTGATCCTCTTGCTTCTGGTCTCCTTCCCATTGCATTGGGCGAAGCAACCAAAACCGTCCCTTACGTAATGCAAGGCAAAAAAACTTACCGTTTTCATATCGCTTGGGGAGAAGAGCGTTCAACAGATGATCTAGAGGGCGAAATCACGAAAACTTCTCTCAAACGTCCAACACAAGAAGAAATACTTGCTCTTCTTCCTCAATATACAGGTGTTATTTTGCAAACGCCTCCGCAATTTTCAGCAATAAAAATTGCCGGAAATCGTGCCTATGATTTAGCGCGTGAAGGGGAAGTTGTTGAAATTCCGCCCCGTGAAGTGGAAATAGAAACTTTCAAATTATTAGAAATGCCTACCAAAGAGCACTCTGTCTTTGAAATAACCTGCGGAAAAGGAACTTATGTGCGCTCTTTAGCGCGCGATATGGGACGTGATCTAGGTTGCTATGGGCATATTGCTGATTTAAGGCGTATTTCTGTCGCACCTTTTGATGAAGAAGATCTCATTACATGGGACGAACTAAAAGCGGCCGTTCCGCCAAATAAAAACACTACAGATGAAAATAATCGTTCTTTTGAAAAAAACTTCACAACACTCGATGAGCTCTTAATTGAAACAAGCGCTGCATTGGATTGCCTCCCTCACTATATCCTTAATGAAACTCAAGCACAGAGAATTATAAAGGGTCATTCTATCCTCTTAAGCCATCACAAAGTACCTCTTGACGAAGATGAGATTTTTGTCCTCTATAAAGAACAACTTCTTGCCATTGGCACCCTCGACAAAAGTTTATTTAAACCGAAGCGGATTTTCACAATTTAATCGATTCTTTTCCGCACCTACCTTTTGCGGAAAGATATTTTTCTCTATCAATTAAGAAAAATATGGTACTTTTCATTGTCTATGTTTACCATATTCATATCAAAATTTAAGTCAGTGCTATAAACTAACACCACCACACACTTTTTCCTCTTAATGTCGCAACAATCCTTGCGTTTGAAAGGATTCATAAGGGGCTTTTTATTTCTTATTCAATCGTTTTTTACTCACACTTTAACCCTCATTTGTAATGTGCAAACGAAGATTTAGACTGATTTACTCTAAATAGATTTGAAACGAGAAAAGCTTAAGATTTTTAGGACTATCACTCAACATGAAAAATGACAAATAATCATTATAAATCAATTTATTAACCATTTAAACAGCAATTTTTTGTTATGATTATGCTAACAAATCGATCGAAATAATATTAACGTATTTAATATTTTACAAAAACTGTTTTAACCCTAAGGGAGATGATCAGAGGAGGCTTTTAAAAGCATCTCATTGGCTTGGGGTATTGTTTGGCGTTCAATCATACGATGCACTCTTATGCCGTTAGGGGCACAATTTAAATGACGCAAACGCTTATTGACTTCTGCATCCGCTTTTGTACGACGATGATTATGGCGTAAATAATCTACCCATGTCGGCATATGATAAGCCTCTGTCCAATATTCTGGTCTTTCAAGATCTCGTAAAAGGACCCACTGACGCGCACCATCACGTAACCGGATATGGCGTCGACGCGTCATCACTTTGAGAAACTCTTCGAGATCATTTTCATGAATTTGATAATCAATCATTATCATGATCGGGCCACTTCTTGCTTTGAGGTCGAGTAATAGTTCCGGCTCTCTAAAATGATCAAGAGGATTTAAATCTATCTGAGGAATTTCTTGAATTCTAAATTTTACCCCCGCAAGAGCACCAAAAATCAAGAATAGAGAACAAATACTCAAAGCAATTGTTGGAGAATAACCATCAGCTAAGCCTCCCCAGATTGCACTTCCAATAGCCATCCCCCCATAAGACGCCGTTTGATAAAGTGCTAAAGAACGTGCAACAACCCAGCGTGGTGTAGAGAGTTGTACAGATGTATTAAACAATGATAATGCCAAAACCCAACATAAACCTGCAGGAAATAAAGCAATATGGCTTATAATTAGTGAACGGCTGATTCCCAATAAAAAGCAAGAAAAGGCGAAACCAATAAATGCACTTGCAATAATTGTTTCTGAACGAAAATGATGCCGTACAACTGCATTAATAATACCTGCTGTCATGGCTCCTAACCCAAAACAACCGAGCAATGTACCATAAAGAAGGGCACTTCCTCCAAGAACTTTATGCGCAACAATTGGCAAAAGTGCTAAAATAGAAATAGCTCCTATACCAAAAAGGAACGCTCGAACCATAATACTCAGGAGATTAGGTGACATCGCAACATAACGCAAACCATCTGAGACAGCTCCTAACAGCCTTTCTCGTGGCAATGAGTTTTTTTTATAATTCGACTTCCAGAAAAATAACGCACCGATAAGAGGAATATAGCTTATAGCATTAAACAAAAAAGCAGCAGATGCCCCCAAAGTTGCAATGATGGCACCGCCAATAGCAGGACCAACACTCCGCATCAAATTAAAGCCTACACTATTCAAACTAACAGCAGCAGGAATATTTTCCCTGCTCACAATATCTCCTATCGTTGCTTGCCAAGAAGGATTATAAAAAGCTGTGCCACATCCAATCAAAAACGTAAAACATAACAAAAGCCAAGGTGTTAGAAATCCCATATAGGCTAAAACAGATAAACTCATGGATATGACCATCATCATAATCTGCGCACACAACATAATTTGACGCCGATTAAAATTATCCGCTAATGCCCCTGCCATCAAAGAAAACATAACAAGTGGTAATGTTGTGGCACTTTGAACAAGCCCAACCATGGAATGCGAAGAACTAATCAACGCCATTAACCACCCTGCTCCAACAGCCTGTATCAGCCCCCCTAAATTAGAAATAAGAGTAGATGACCATAGATTTCGAAATACCGAATTACGAAAAAGTTTTAATGTTGAAATGCTCTGCATCTTTTTCCTCCAAATCGGTATTTATCATCTTTGTTAGCACACACACGCTCATAATCTTTGTATCAAAAGGATGCATAATTCTTTAAAAGACTTCTCATAAAACTCTATTTAAATCAATATTTCAAAACAAAAGCTTTTATTTAAAGAAAGACTTCAAAATGCTGTAAAGGACTAGTATTTTAACCTTCTTTCCTATATAAGGACGAAAATAGGTAAGAGTCTTTGACTCTTCTTGTTTCCTCACAGACCCTTGCTGAACGACATCTCGGCTATGGGTGACTTTATGTTTCTTCGTTTTTGGAAAGGATAATACGATGTCGATTACAGCTGAACGTAAACAAGCTCTTGTCGCAGAATACGCAAATAAAGTTGGTGATACAGGATCACCAGAAGTACAGATTGCTGTACTTTCTGAACGTATTTCTAATTTAACAAACCACTTTAAATCTCACAAAAAGGATAATCATTCTCGTCGTGGTCTTTTGAAGATGGTGTCTCAACGCCGGCGCCTTCTTGATTATCTTAAAGGAGTTGACCAAAATCGTTATCAGACACTTATCAAGAAGTTAGGTTTGCGTCGCTAAAAGAAAAATGGTGGTGGTGTTTAAAAAAAACCACTCATTTTTTCAACGTGTTGCTTTTAATTAAAAAATTTAAAAACTGACAAGTTATTATGGGATAGGACTGCTCATCATTTCGCATTTTAGGCAGTTTACTTCTCTCTTCTCGTAACAAAGATAAAAAGTATGTTGTCCACCCCAGAGCTTGGAAATATGCTACGCAAAACCAGAATGTGAGCAATCAAAGATTTAAACACTGGTCATTAAGGATAAAAAATGTTCAAAACGCACAAGATAGAAATTGAATGGGCTGGGCGTCCTCTCACCCTTGAAACAGGGAAAATAGCACGTCAAGCTGATGGTGCAGTGATTGCTACCTATGGAGAAACTATTGTCTTAGCAACCGTTGTATCAGCCAAAAGTCCAAAACCAGACCAGGATTTTTTTCCACTCACTGTTAATTATCAAGAAAAATCCTATGCTGTTGGTAGAATACCTGGGGGCTATTTAAAACGTGAAAGTCGACCAAGTGAAAATGAAACTTTGGTTTCACGTTTGATTGATCGCCCAATTCGTCCCCTTTTCGTTGAGGGATATAAAAATGATACGCAAGTGATTGTTTCCGTTATACAGCATGATCTCGAAAATAATCCCGATATCCTTGCAATGATTGCATCTTCTGCTGCATTGACCCTGTCAGGTGTTCCTTTCATGGGTCCTATAGCTGGTGCCCGCGTTGGCTATTGTAATGGACAATATGTTCTCAATCCTCATATTGATGAAATGCCTGAATCAAAACTTGATCTTGTTGTTGCTGGAACAGAAAGTGCTGTTTTGATGGTTGAATCAGAAGCACAAGAATTACCGGAAGATATCATGTTGGGTGCCGTGATGTTTGGTCACAAAGGCCTTCAACCTGTCCTTGATGCCATTATAAAGCTTGCTGAAGTTGCTGCAAAAGATCCTCGTGATTTTGTTCCTGAAGATCTTTCTGAACTTGAAAAAGCAATGCAGAAAATGGCAGAACAGGATATACGAAAGGCTTACACAATTACTGATAAGCAAGAACGTTATGCTGCAATTGATGCACTAAAGACAGAAATCCTCAATAAATTTATGCCCGAAACAGAAGAAGACTGTAAGTTTAGTACAGATCAAATTGCAACCGTATTTAAACAGTTGCAAGCAAAAATTGTTCGCGGGAATATTCTTGATACCCAAAAGCGGATTGATGGACGCAATCTTTCTACTGTGCGCCCTATCCAATCAGAAGTAAGTATTTTACCCCGCACACATGGATCAGCACTCTTTACCCGCGGAGAAACACAAGCTATTGTCGTTGCGACTCTCGGAACTGGTGAAGATGAACAATATGTTGATTCCTTAACGGGAATGTATAAGGAAACATTCCTTCTCCATTACAATTTCCCACCATTTTCAGTGGGTGAAACGGGACGCCTTGGTTCTCCTGGTCGTCGTGAAATTGGACATGGCAAATTGGCATGGCGAGCAATTCACCCCATGTTGCCAACGAAAGAATCTTTTCCTTATACTATTCGTGCTGTCTCAGAAATCACTGAATCCAATGGATCTTCTTCTATGGCAACGGTTTGTGGGACCTCACTTGCTCTCATGGATGCCGGCGTTCCTCTAGCACGCCCTGTTGCTGGTATTGCTATGGGCTTGATTAAAGAAGGAGAACGCTTTGCTGTTCTGTCTGATATTTTAGGGGATGAAGATCATCTTGGAGATATGGATTTTAAAGTTGCAGGAACAGAAAATGGTATTACTGCCTTGCAAATGGATATCAAAATTGATGGTATTACCGAAGAGATTATGAAAATCGCGCTTGAACAAGCCAAAGGTGGACGAATCCATATCCTCAATGAGATGGCGAAAGCTTTAACCAGTGCACGTGCTGAGCTGAGTGAATTTTCTCCACGAATCGAAGTTATGAATATTTCTGTCGATAAAATCCGTGATGTTATCGGCTCTGGTGGTAAAGTTATTCGGGAAATCGTGGAACAAACTGGAGCAAAAATTAATATTGAAGATGATGGTACCATTAAAATTGCTTCTGCTGATGCTAAAACCATTGAAGCAGCAAAACGCTGGATCCATTCTATTGTCGATGAGCCTGAAGTTGGTGCTGTCTACCAAGGAACAGTTGTAAAAACTGCAGAATTTGGTGCATTTATAAACTTCTTTGGTTCTCGTGATGGACTCGTTCATATCTCTCAGCTTGCATCAGAACGCGTCACCAAAACAACCGATATTGTGAAGGAAGGTGACAAAGTTTGGGTTAAATTAATGGGCTTTGATGAGCGTGGAAAAGTTCGGTTATCAATGAAGGTTGTTGATCAAAAAACCGGAAAGGAAATCACCGGTGATAAAGCGATGAATGAAGAAAAGTGCGTGGATGAAAAAAAACAACCTGAAAATAAGCGCCGCCGTAAGAAAAAAGAAGAGTAAGTTTTTCCTCTTATCGTATCATGAAATGCCATCCCAACATTGGAGTGGCATTTTTCTTTGAAAGAGTCATATGTGTTATTATTTTTGCCTTTTGAAAATCATGAACTCCCATATCCTGATCCAAACCAATGTTGGTTAAGTTTCGGTTTAACAGAAATCCCAGCTCCAGAATGGGCACAGAATTTAAAAGTTATTACGCCTTGGCGACCAGATTTTTTAAAATTTGTCGATACTCAATTTCACTGCTCTCCCCAAATAGATAAAACCTTCAGCTATGATGGTGCATTTTTACATTTGAGCAAATATCGTGGTTTTAACCAAAATTGTTTTCTTGATTTATTAGAATGCGTTAAACCCAATGGATGGATTGTAATCAGTGGGAATAAAACTGCTGGTGCTGCTTCAATGATGAAGTGGGTCAAAACGATTGTTCCCATCACCAACAAATTGTCTAAAAATCATGGTCTTGTATTTTGGTTGCAAGTTCCTCAACAAATTGAGAGACATAACGTTGCACAATTGCGCTCACCATCGCTCACTTTTGGTAAATTTCAAACCACTTCTGGTATGTTCTCACACGGACGTATTGATCCGGGATCCGCTGCACTTGCTTCTTATATGCCCAAAGTTATTTCTGGAAAAACGGCTGATTTTGGTGCTGGATGGGGCTATCTTTCTCACGTTGCGCTTGAAAGAAGTGAAAAACTCACCGCTCTCGACCTTTATGAAGCAGACTACAACGCTTTGAGAGCAGCAAAACAGCACCTTAAATCCATAACAGCTCCTTTTTCAATTCATTTTTATTGGCACGACCTTGTGCATGAACCTATCACAAATCTGTATGATACAATCATTTCAAACCCACCGTTTCACACGCAACAAACGACAGATATTTCATTAGGAAAAAATTTTATTATAAATGCTGCAAAGTGCCTAAAACCAGGCGGCAGCCTGCTTTTTGTTGCAAACCGCCACCTGCCTTATGAAACATTATTAAAAAATATTTTCCGCACAGTGTTGATACATGAACAAGCCCATGGTTTCAAAATTATCGAAGCGCGCAGATAAAGAAAACAAGCGATAACTCTAAAGAATAAAACGTGAAAGATCGATATCAGCAGCAAGCTCGCCAATAGATTTTCTCACATAAGCGGCATCAATTGTAAAGGATGTTCCAGCTTTATCAGGTGCCGTGAAAGAAATTTCATCCAAAACGCGCTCCATCACTGTTTGCAAACGACGTGCCCCTATATTTTCAATCCTTGCATTTAAATCTACAGCAATATCTGCTAAAGCATCAATTGCATCATCGGTAATTTCTAAATGAACCTCTTCTGTTGCCATAAGAGCAATATATTGTTTAATCAAACTAGCTTCTGGTTCCGTTAGAATGCGCCGTAAATCTTCTCTTGTTAAAGGGTTTAGCTCCACACGGATGGGCAAACGTCCTTGAAGTTCCGGTAATAAATCAGATGGCTTAGAAACATGAAATGCACCTGAGGCAATAAAAAGAATATGATCTGTTTTGATTTGCCCATATTTTGTACTAACCGTTGTTCCTTCAACCAAAGGCAAAAGATCACGTTGAACACCCTCACGCGAAACGGCAGCACTGGCTCCACCATCCCTAGTTGCAATTTTATCAATCTCGTCAATAAAAACAATCCCGTCATTTTCAGCAACACGAAGCGCTTCTTGAATAATTTGATCCTGATCAAGGAGTTTTTCAGATTCATCATCAATAAGCGGCTTAAAAGCATCCCTTACTGTCGTCTTACGAACTTTTGTACGACTGCCCATTTTACCCAAAATATCTGATAAATTCATAATACCCATTTGTGCCCCAGGCATACCAGGAATATCAAAGGTTGAAGCACTATTGCTATTATTATCGGCGACTTCAATTTCAATCTCTTTCTCATCCAATTCACCTTCACGCAATTTTTTGCGAAAACTATCACGGGTAGCGGGACTGGCTGTTTTACCAACAAGGGCATCTAAAACGCGCTCTTCAGCATTCACGTGAGCCTTTTCTTTTATTTCATCCCGTTTCTTTTCACGCACAAGAGAAATGGCAATTTCAACAAGATCTCGAATAATTTGCTCAACATCACGTCCCACATAACCAACTTCAGTAAATTTAGTCGCTTCTACTTTAACAAAGGGTGCTCCAGAAAGTTTTGCTAATCGACGTGCAATACCAGTTTTACCAACACCTGTTGGCCCTATCATTAAAATATTTTTTGGCATAACTTCTTCACGCATCGGCTCATCAAGCTGTTGTCTACGCCACCGATTGCGCAGTGCGATAGCTACAGAGCGTTTGGCATCGTTTTGGCCAATAATAAAACGATCAAGTTCAGAAACAGTCTCACGAGGGGAAAATACAACACACATTTAAATAGCTTTCTCTAAAGAAGATAATTCTGCATCCAATGTTTCAATCGTAAAATGATCATTGGTGTAAACACAAATTTTAGCGGCAATAGCCATAGCTTTACGAGCAATAGTTTCTGCATCCAAATCCAAGTCCATGAGTGCACGCGCTGCTGAAAGAGCAAAATTTCCTCCAGAGCCAATTGCCATAACCCCATCTTCTGGTTCTAAAACATCACCAAGCCCTGTTAGAGCCAAAGTTACTTTCTTATCAGCCACGAGCATCATTGCTTCGAGACGACGCAAATAGCGGTCTGTTCGCCAATCTTTTGCAAGTTCTACACATGCACGCATAAGCTGATCAGGATATTGCTCAAGCTTTGTTTCCAATCTTTCCAGTAATGTGAAAGCATCTGCCGTAGCACCTGCAAAACCAGCAATAACCACTCCGTTCTTTCCAAGACGACGCACTTTACGTGCATTACCTTTCATAATTGTCTGCCCAAGAGAGACCTGACCATCACCGGCCATCACGACTTTTCCACCTTTTCGTACCGTAATAATTGTTGTACCATACATTATGTCTGGCTTATGTTCTGTCATAAGGAGACTCCTTAATATTAACTTTACTTTTTAATATTGATTTCTTTTCATACAATGTAAAACTCAACTACTATTGTCCTATTTAAGAACATATACAGCAAAACACAATGATTCAGCATAACTCAATTTGTTGAAAATGGAAAAATGATATCATTGTTGTCAATGTAAATTACTGCTAAATAGCTTTATATAAACAGTTTGTGCCTTTTAGAGGAAAATTATGAAAAAAATAGCCATAGGGACCTTAGGTGGAACAATTGCAATGACTGCTGATCGTTTTGGTCACATGCAACCGACTTTAACTTCAGATAACCTCATAAAAAGTGTTCCTGATTTAAATAACGTTGCTGATATTCATGCACAAACATTAATGCAAATACCAAGTGGATCTTTATCGTTTCAAATTCTTTTTGAAATAATCGAGTGGGCAAAACAACAAATAAATGCTGGTGCAGAAGGTATTGTTTTAACACAAGGGACTGATACTCTGGAAGAAACAGCTTTTTTTCTTTCTCTTTATTGGAAGGAAGCTGAACCACTCATCATAACCGGCGCTATGCGCATGCCTCATGAAGCAGGCGCAGACGGCCCCGCCAATATTTTAGCAGCCACTCGTGTCGCAGCAGCCCCACAAAGTCGTAACAGGGGCGTTCTTGTTGTCATAAATGATACAATTCATTCACCTTATTGGCTCTATAAAAGCCATACCGTCAAAGTCGAAACATTTCAATCAGGTCTTGCAGGTATTTTAGGAACTATTTTAGAGGGAAAACTTATTTATTTCAATGATCAAAAGCTTTTTCCGACAACGTTTGATCTTCCCCAAAACCACGATCATCAAATTGCACTTCTCTATTCCTCTTTATCATCTGATGCACAATTAATGAAACTATGCCTTGAAAGTGGGTATTATGCTGGAGTTGTTATTGCTGGTTTTGGTGCAGGACACTGTAGTTTTCAAGAAGCAGACCTTGTACAACAATATGCACAAAAAATACCAATCATTATTGCTAGTCGTTGTTGTAATGGCTCAACAACTCGTATAACTTATGGCTATAAAGGCTCAGAAATCGATATGATTGCTTCTGGTGCTCTCATGTCTGGTTATTTATCAGCCGTAAAAGCGCGTCTACTTTTATGGGCTTTTTTAGCGCAAGGGCACTCATTAGCACAAATCCGTGCAAACTGGAATGACTGGACTATAAGTTAATGAAAAATGATCTATTATCTTAAAGAAGAGAGCATGCAAAACAAAATTTATTTGAAAATCAAGCCGCTCATCTTGTCCACTTTTAATCGATTGCTGCGGCAAAAAATTCTCGACCAATACAAATGATTGATACGATTATACAAAAAATTAATCAGGAAGATAATCTGGTCAAATGCGTTTCTGACCGATATTCACCCTATCGTGTTTTTACTGCACAAGAATGGTCAGAGTTTCGTGCAGACACACCTCTTACTTTGACTTTTGATGAAATTAAGCGTTTGCGCTCTATTGATGATCCTATCGATCTTAAAGAAGTCCAACGCATTTATCTTTCTTTATCGCGTTTGTTATCATGCCATGTTGAAGCAGTACAGGAACTTTTTCACAAACGTCAGCAGTTTCTCCATCAAGAAGAGAGTAGAAAAACGCCCTTTATTATTGGAATTGCTGGTTCTGTAGCAGTAGGAAAATCAACCACGGCTCGCATTCTTCAAGAACTGTTGAAACGATGGACATCTAGTCTTAAAGTTGATCTGATCACAACGGATGGTTTTCTCTATCCTAATGCAATCTTACAGCAAAAAAATCGTATGAATCGTAAAGGATTTCCTGATTCCTATGACATTAAAAAATTGCTGTGCTTTCTTTCGGCTATAAAAGCAGGTATTGGAAATGTCCGTGCCCCGCTTTACTCACATATGACTTATGATGTTCTAGAAAATCAGACAATTACCATTGACCGTCCTGATATTTTAATTGTTGAAGGTATTAATGTATTACAGGTCAGTGATCTTCCTAAAGATGGGAAAGCTATTCCTTTCGTATCAGATTTTTTTGATTTTTCAATCTATGTCGATGCCGAAACAGAAGTCATTCGTCACTGGTATTTAGAGCGCTTTAAACGTTTGCGTAAAACAGCTTTTCAAAATCCTGAATCCTATTTTCATCGTTATGCCCTGCTCAGTGAAAAAGAAGCCTCAAAAATCGCTGAGGATCTTTGGCAAACAATTAATTTAAAAAATTTACAAGAAAATATATTGCCAACACGACCACGATCCAATCTCATTCTACGAAAAGGAAAAAATCATTTGGTCGAGTATGTCGCACTTAGACGACTATAAGGATCTCATAACTATGCAGCATTATCACATTCATTTTACCTCAACGCGTATCGATAACAGTTGCCCTATCATCTTGGTAAACCAAAGAACTCTTGCCAACTTATCACTTGATGCGTCAACAACAGCATGGATAAAAGTTAATGACTTTACTGGTAAAGCAGGACAAATACTCTTTGTTCCTCACGAAACGGGGCATTTAAAAAAAGTTTTATTTGGAATTGGAAATGGGAACGATCCCTTTATCACAGGACTGCTTGCTCAAAAACTTCCTGCTGGTCAATGGCATTTAGAAGGTACGACCTCTGATGAAATAAATGCCTATCTTGGATTAGCATTCGGTAGCTATCAATTTAATCGCTATCGTCAAAATTCTTCTTTCAAATCATTGTCTATCCATGTCAATGAGGCCGTTGATCTTAATGAACTCCAACGAATTTATGAGGCTGTCTTTTTTGTCCGTGATCTCATCAATATTCCAGCCAATGATATGACCCCTGATGCTCTCGAAAAAGAAGCACGAAAACTAGGAAAAACCTACGGTGCTCATGTCCAAAGTATTTGTGGAGATGATCTCTTAACCCATAATTTTCCGATGATTCATGCCGTAGGACGAGCAGGCAGTACTGCACCGCGACTGATTGAGTTACACTGGGGGCAAGAACATCATCCTAAAATAACGTTGGTAGGCAAAGGGGTAACTTTTGATACGGGAGGACTCGATATTAAATCAGCCAATAACATGTTGCTTATGAAAAAAGACATGGGGGGTGGAGCAAACGTTTTGGGATTGGCTAAACTTATCATGGATGCCAAATTGCCTTTCCGTCTACGTGTTTTGATTCCAGCTGTAGAAAATGCAATTTCTGCGAATGCTTACCGACCAGGTGATATTCTCAAAAGTCGTAAAGGCTTAAGTGTTGAAGTAGGTAATACAGATGCTGAAGGGCGACTTGTCCTTGCCGATGCGCTCGCCTATGGTGATGAAGAAAGTCCACAATTCATGCTTTGTATGGCTACTTTAACAGGGGCAGCGCGTATAGCATTAGGACCAGATCTCCCCGCATTTTATTGCAATGATTCAATATGGGCACAACAAATCTCTGAATCTGCTCACGCTGTTTTTGATCCTCTTTGGCAAATGCCCCTTTGGAAACCTTACCAAGAGATGTTATCATCACCAATTGCTGATCTTAACAATGTAACTGGAAATAGCTTTGCTGGCTCTATAACGGCTGCTTTATTTCTTAATTCTTTTGTTGAAAAAGCTGAACATTTTGCGCATTTTGATCTTTATGGATGGGTTCCAAAAGAAAAACCAGGATACCCTATTGGTGGATCAGCACAAACTATTCGTGCCCTTTATAATATTTTTAAAAATGAAGTTTGACACAAAATATCCACAAAGATAGACAATTTTACATCTTAAAGAATAATTGCAATCGTCTTAAACTGTGTTCTTAGTTTTGTTTGAGGATAAAAACCTTACCAATAGAGTTTTCATGAGTTTGTTTAAAAGTAAAAAGTAACAAAATGGAAGCAAAAAGATGACCTCTAAAGACCCAAGGCTTTATGCATTCAGAGATGATCTAGCAGATCAACGTCTTGAAACAGAAATTACAGCCCAGCGCTTTGTTCAAGGTGAAAAAAAACGTGTTAATACAGCGGTCGCTGGACTTTTTAAAGAAAATAGTAAAAAAAGTGAAAGACAAACAGAATGCTTATTGGGAGAAGAACTTCTCATTTTTGAACAAGGGGAAACGATGTCGTGGGGGCAATCCCTTAAAGATGGTTATGTTGGTTATATTGATACAACAGCCCTTTGTACATCAACTATAAAACAAACGCATATAGTTTCAGTACCACGTACATTTAAATATTCACACGCTGACTTACGTGGACCAATAGTGTCTCCGTTATCTATGGGAAGCAAAGTCAGTGTTGTTGATGAAATTGAAGTCCGTGACACAATGTATTCTATTCTTGAAAATGGAACAGCAATCATTACGAGCCATCTCAGCCCCATTGGACGTGTATACGAAGATTATGTCACAGTTGCAGAAACCTTTATCCGCACACCTTATCTTTGGGGTGGTGTCAGCGGTTTTGGAATTGATTGTTCGGGACTCATTCAACTCTCTATGATGATGACTGATCAAATAGTTTTACGTGACACCGATATGCAGCAAGAAACTATAGGCAGTCCTCTTACAGATACTGATAAACTTCAACGAGGCGATTTAATTTTTTGGAAAGATCATGTTGCTATTATGGTTGATCATGAAAATATTATTCATGCAAATGGTTTTTCCATGGACGTTATGATCGAGCCATTAGAAGAGGCAATTACGCGTATCGCTAAAAAAAATCAATATCCCATCGCAAAACGTCGTCCAATGCAAGAAACTTAATACATGCCTCCTATAAAAAATAATATCTTTCTCATGTTATTTATATTTCTCATTTATATACTTATTTAGGGAGATTTTTTCTTTATCTCTCATACTATATAAGGCACAGGAATGTAACTCCCTAAGAAGTCTTCTTTTCATGTTTTTCTTCTATATTTAATAATTCATTAACTATATGTTTTATTTGTTTTAAAATTGTTTTTCAAATTACATACCACTCTTTTTATTCGTACGTTATTGAACATTTTTTTGATTGAGAAATCATATAACATCAAAGAAAAATAAAAGAAAATTTATGGTTATAAAAAAATATGTTATTATATAATCATGTATTACAATAATAATTTAAGCTTTTGGTCATGTAAAACGATCTCTAACAACAAATACAAAGCGTTCTTTTTTAAAGCATTTTTTGAAATTTTTCCCATTATCGATATCTCATGAAATAAATACTCCTGATATCTCTCAGTGCATCCAAACTCATCTCACAATGATACGCGTGAAAAGGCATCATTATACACTTTGCCAATTCTCAATGTTACGATGACCCTTGGCTACTGGAGAGTGTTCTTTCAGCCCGTATTTTATTTCTTTCTTAAATAATTTTATCCACATGACTTTCCCCGCTTGGAACGTACAAAAGAATGGTTTTGGTTAATTTAATATAAAACAGATTTGAAATGAAAAAAAATTACGACTCTGGACTTTTACATTCAACATAAAAAATATAAATTATCATTTTAAATCAATATATTGAATTATATTTAAACAATATTTTCTTCTTATAACACATTAAAGAAGATGATTTTTCAATACCTGAACCAATGGTTTATCAGCATCAGGCATAGGGTATTTATCAAGATCATTAACAAAAACCCATTCTAAATTTTGCCCCTCTCGTCCTTGCGCAACTCCCTCATAATGATAACAAAGATACAACGGCATCAAGAGGTGAAATGTTGCATAGCTATGGCTTGCAAACGTTAAAGGTAATAAATTATTTGCCTGAACATACACACCAAGCTCTTCTTCTAGTTCACGAATCAATGAAATTTCTGGAGTTTCACCTTGCTCAACCTTTCCACCAGGAAACTCCCATAAACCAGCCAGCGATTTTCCTTCAGGACGCTTGGTAAGCAAAACACGATTATTTTGATCTAACAGTGCACATGCAACAACAAGAAGAAGGGAACTTTTTATACACATATCACTCTCCAATGAGAATATAAAGATAACTGTCTCTTTCTAGTATATTCCCTTACCTCAAAAAGAACTCACATATCTCATTCTCTTAAAAAATAATCGGCAGTTAAATATAGAGAGTACATCCATTCATTAACTTCTGTAATCACTATTGATCATAACGTACTCTTTTGTTAAATCGCAAGACCAAACCGTCGCCGTGCTCTTACCCAAACCGATATCAACACGAATTGTGATGTGCTTACCTTGCATATAAGTACCTATTGTCTCTTCACAATACTCAGGATCTCGTACGCCATTCACGGCCACACGATGCTCACCAAACCAAATCGTCAATAGATCACGATCGACTTCAACACCGGCCTTCCCAACTGCCATAACGACCCGCCCCCAATTCGCATCTTCACCAGCAATAGCCGTTTTTACGAGCGGTGAATTTGCAATTGATAAAGCAATAGTTTTAGCTGCATTGTTTGTTGTAGCACCCATCACATTAACCTCAATTAAATGACGAGCACCTTCGCCATCACAAACAACTTGTAGTGCAAGTTCATGCAAAAGTGCACTCAATTGTTTCACAAAAACTCCATAACGCTGATCAGATTTACTTGTAAGACATGGGAAATGTTCTTTTCCTGTCGCAAACAACATAAGCGTATCTGAAGTTGAAGTATCGCTATCAACAGTAATTGAATTGAAAGAACCCTCAACTGCCTCTGATAACATGGATTGGAGTACATCCGAAGAAATAGTAGCGTCACTAACCACAAACGACAGCATTGTCGCCATATCGGGTGCAATCATACCAGCACCTTTTGCAATTCCATGAATGGTAACACTCTCTCCCCCACAGTCAAAAGTGCGCGTCGCAAGTTTTGGAAATGTGTCCGTTGTCATTATGGCTTTTGCAGCTTCCAACCAATTTCCCTCTTCTGCTGTCTCTGCCATACTTGGTAAAAGATTGACAATACCCGATGCATCCATTGGTTCACCAATAACCCCCGTAGAAGCTATAAAAATTTCATCTCCTCTAACCTTTAAAGCGTTTGCTGCTGCACAGATGATTTCATTGGTTGTGTGCTTTCCTTTGCTTCCTGTAAAAGCATTTGCATTTCCAGAATTCACAACAACACCCCTCGCAACCCCATGAGGAAGCGATGCACGACAATGCTCTACAGGAGCAGACGGACATTTTGAACGGGTAAAAACACCGGCCACACTCACTGGCTTATCGAATATGATGAAAAGAAGATCTGTACGATCTTTATATTTAATCCCAGCTTCAGCTGTTGCTATCCGTACCCCAGATAAGGGAGAAAGCTCCTGGATCTTTTGAGGCGACAAAGGAGAAATTTTCAAAACCACAATATGCTCTCTGTAAAAATAAATGAAATGATTGCAAATCAATAACCCCTCATAGAAAACTGCTAGGCTTTTTAAACAAAACTAACCTAGCAAATTATCTATTAAAGAGGCTATCCACTTATTTTTCTTAGCTATTCTGTATCTTCTTCATCTGATGTCTCATCGGGAAGTAGCGTCCCATTTTGATGAAGCGATTCCATGATTTTTGTAACATTAGGATCAGGGTATTTCACATCCATCTTGCTACGCAAATCAACAATCAGTTCTTGATAGCGCTTTTTTATCAGCTGTGTCCGCAACATCTCTTTAACATCATCAAATGCAGGAGGTTGTTTCAAACGACGATCTTCTAATTTAATAATATGCCAACCAAAAGGACTTTCAACGGGTTGTTTAGTGTATTCGCCAATTTTCAAACCAAATGCAGCATCTTCAAAAGGCTTGACCATTTGACCATGGCTAAAATAACCAAGATCACCCCCAACGGCAGCAGAACCATCTGTTGAACTTTTCTTTGCAATCTCTTCAAAATTTTCGCCTTTATTTAAATGCTTAATGATAGCTTCTGCTTCTTTTCTCGTTTTGACCAAAATATGACGCGCTTTAACCTCATCTTCTTTAGGTAAAGCAGCGACTTCTTGCTTATAAAGAGCTTCCAAATCAGTATCCGAGATTTTGTCAACAATCGCCTGTTTAAAATAAAGCTGTTGAAGAACATTGTCACGCATGACTGCCATACGTTTATCGTAAGCTTCTGTCTTATCAAGACCTTTGCTTCTTGCTGCTTTTGCAAGTGCCTGCATATCTAAATAAGCTTTCAGAACCATCATACGGCGTTGTTCATCAGGAAAACGTGCTAAATTAGGATTTATTTCAAGCGCTAAATCATCTAATTGGCCTGCTGTAATATTCTTCCCATCAATAACCGCCATAACATGAGAAGGAGAAACGGCTTTTTCAGAAGCTTTCTCCAAAGTCTTTAAATCATTCGACGATGAATTCAAACCTTCTTGGGCTCTCACCCCTAAACTTGTACTTGCCAATAAAGTTGATGCTAAAAAAAGCGTGATAAAGTTAAATTTCATAAATATACTCCTTAAAAATGAAGGCAGGTTCAAGATTCCAATTTTCTTTACCATAACACTTTAACCTTTAAACATAGAGAAATAAATTAGTAATTTTATTTTAAAAAAGTATAAAATTGTCCTTTTATCTGAGTTGCTCCAATCCTATCTAATGCAGATGAAAACATGATAATAGAGAAAAATGACATATTGTATCTTAAATTACTTTGTATTGTATCAGTTAAATAGCGTACCTAAAGTTGACATAGAGCGCTTAGCCTCTTATCTCTACTTTACAATTAAAGTGAAAAATTGCACACCAACAAGTATAATGGTACCATCTGCGTTTCATGATGTCTCTAATCATATCAGATAACTTGAAGAAAATGTAGAGTATGGGGAAAGCGTATGAATTACCCAACAAGAGTGACAACAATTAAAAGAAAGGGCCAGAGATGGTCAGTTTAGGTGTTTTTGCCCGTAAGTTTTTTGGTTCAGCTCATGAGCGACGTCTCAAAGCACTCCGCCAAAAAGTTGCACAAATTAATGCTTTGGAAGAACAATTTGTAAAATTAAGTGATGAGCAGCTTTGCCAAAAAACAGATGCCTTTCGTAAACGTCTTAGTGAAGGTGAAAGTGTTGATTTGCTCTTACCAGAAGCTTTCGCAACTGTTCGTGAAGCCGCAAAACGTGTTTATGACATGCGTCCTTTTGACGTGCAACTTATTGGTGGAATGGTCCTTCACGACTGTGGCATAGCTGAAATGCGTACTGGTGAAGGTAAAACATTAATGGCAACTTTACCAATTTATCTCAATGCATTGGAAGGTAAAGGCGTTCATGTTGTGACAGTAAATGATTATCTCGCCAGTCGTGATGCTGAAACAATGGGGAAAATTTTTAGTTTTCTAGGGCTTACAACAGGCGTGATTCTTCATGATCTTGATAGTGATGCCCGCCGAGAGGCCTATGCATGCGACATCACCTATGCCACAAATAATGAACTAGGTTTTGATTATTTGCGTGATAATATGGCCTTCGATCGTAGTCAAATGGTCCAACGTGGACATCATTACGCAATTGTTGATGAAGTTGATTCGATTCTTATTGATGAAGCCCGTACACCCCTTATTATTTCTGGTCCTCTAGAAGATCGTACTGACTTCTATAACCTTATTGATACATTTATTCCTGCCTTAACTCCAGAAGACTATGAAATAGACGAAAAACAAAAAACAACGACTTTTACCGAAGTTGGTACTGAAAAAATTGAAAAAATGCTCGAACAGGCTGGACATCTTAAAGGTGAAAGCCTTTATGACATAGAAAATGTCGCTATCGTTCATCATGTCAATAATGCTCTAAAAGCTCATAAACTGTTTGCTCGCGATAAAGATTACATTGTTCGCAATGATGAAATCGTTATTATTGACGAATTTACAGGGCGAATGATGCCTGGGCGGCGTTATTCTGAAGGACTTCATCAAGCGTTAGAAGCTAAGGAGCATGTTGCTATTCAACCAGAAAACCAGACACTTGCTTCCATCACTTTCCAAAATTACTTCCGTATGTATAGGAAATTATCTGGAATGACTGGAACTGCAACAACAGAAGCCGAAGAATTCAGAAATATTTATGGTCTTGACGTTGTTGAAGTCCCTACAAATTTGCCAATACAACGTATTGATGAAGATGATGAAATTTATCGAACAGCAGAAGAGAAATATCGGGCAATTGTGCGTGATATCCGTCAAGCACACGAAAAAGAACAGCCTATTCTTGTTGGAACAACCTCTATTGAAAAATCAGAACAATTGGCAGAGCGTTTGCGAAAAGAAGGCATTACCGATTTTAGAGTCTTAAATGCTCGCTATCACGAACAAGAAGCATACATCATTGCGCAAGCAGGAGTTCCTAGAGCTCTCACCATCGCAACCAACATGGCAGGACGCGGTACGGATATACAACTTGGTGGTAATGTTGAAATGCGCATCCGACAAGAGTTACAGGATATCCCCGAAGGTCCAGAGCGGACAGCTAAAATTGAAGAAATAAAAAAAGATGTTCAGAAGCTTAAAGACAAAGCTTTAGCGGCTGGTGGTCTTTACGTCATTGCGACGGAACGTCATGAAAGCCGTCGTATTGATAACCAGCTTCGTGGACGTTCTGGTCGCCAAGGCGATCCAGGTCGCTCAAAATTCTTTCTTTCTCTTCAAGATGATCTTATGCGTATCTTTGGCTCCAATCGTATGGATGGTATGCTGCAAAAACTTGGATTGAAAGAAAATGAAGCTATTATCCATCCATGGATTAATAAAGCCCTTGAAAAAGCACAAAAAAAGGTCGAAGCACGAAACTTTGAAATTCGTAAAAATCTGTTAAAATATGATGATGTCATGAATGATCAACGCAAGGTTATTTTTGAACAGCGTATGGAGATCATGGACGCAGATGATTTATCAGAAATGATCCTTGAAATGCGCAATGAAGTCGTAGAGGATCTCGTAGAGGCTTGTATTCCATCAGGGACATATTCTGAAAAATGGGATGTAAAAACTCTCGAAGAAGAACTTCAACAACTCTTTAATCTTGAGCTTCCAGTAGAAGAGTGGGCAAAAGAAGATGGAATTGCCGAGGAGCAAATTTTGGAGCGTGTATCAGATGCTGTTACAAAACTTGAAAATGAACGTACTGAACGCTATTCTCCAGAAGTTATGGCTTATTTTCACAAGGCAGTATTGCTCGAAACTATTGACACGTTATGGCGTGAACATCTGGTGAGTTTAGACCATTTGCGTTCTGTTGTTGGTTTTCGTGGTTATGCGCAGCGGGATCCGCTCAATGAATATAAGACAGAATCTTTTGAACTCTTTCAAAGTATGTTGAGAAATTTGCGCCGAATTGTCACTTCTAAGCTTATGCGCTTTGAAATCATTCAACAACCTACAGAACCGACCATGCCTGAGCAAACTGATGCTGCTTCTTCTGTCTTTAATGATAAAAGTCAAGAAAATGCTCCCACCTTATGGGCACGATCACAAGAAAATAGATTTGTTAATCCACAAAATCGTGACCCTAATGATATAACCACATGGGGAAAAGTTGGACGTAATGAGCGTTGTCCTTGCGGTTCAGAGAAAAAATACAAACACTGTCATGGAGCCTTTGTTTGAAAAGCAAACTATGAAAATGAATAAAAAGCGAAATTATGAGCAAGAATTGCGCACAGCTGGTTTAAGAGTAACACGTCAACGACGAGTTATTCTTGATATTTTGACTGATACAAATGATCATCCCAATGCATTTGAAATTTTTCAGCGTGCAAACGAAATAGATTCGAGTATTTCACTCTCAACTGTTTATCGAACCATGAAAACATTAGAAGGAAATGGAACAATTCATCGCCATAGCTTTAGTGGTGGTCCATCTCGTTTTGAGCAAGCAGATGGGCGACATCATGATCATCTCATTGATATAGAAACAGGACAAGTTATCGAGTTTCATTCTGATGTTATTGAAAAGCTGCAAGAGGAAATTGCAAAATCCCTTGGCTATGATATTATTCACCATCGCCTTGAACTTTACGGAAAAAAAAACTCTTAAAAAAGTGATTATATATCATTAGATAAAATACCTCAAGTAAATCAAGTTTTATAAAAATTTACCTTTAAGATATAATAGTTTCCATTGGCAAAAAAAAAATTTTTGCTCTATTACCCCTTTTTGTATGATGCTATACGGTAATTCACTGTCAGCATTATAACAAAAAATCATTGCAACAAAATATTATAAAAATTGTATTATGAAAAATTAGGCCAATATTATCATGGTTTCTTTGCCACAAGATCGTATGAGACAGCTTGAAAAGCGCTTTGAAATAATTGAAAGCCAAATGACGACTAATCCAAATGCTGAAACATATGTCAAATTAGCTTCTGAATATGCAGAACTACAACCCGTTATTGCCTCTATACGCGCATTAAATGCTCTTTACAGAGAGATTACAGAATTAGAAACAATTATCAATGATAAACAAACAGACCTAGAGATGCGTAATCTTGCCCAAGAAGAGCTACCATTGTTATATAAAAAAGTAGAGCAATTTGAAAAAGAACTCCAGATTCTGCTTTTGCCTAAAGATGTTGCTGATGAAAAAAACGCTATTGTTGAAATTCGAGCAGGAACGGGTGGATCAGAAGCAGCACTTTTTTCCGGTGATCTTTTCCGCATGTATGAACGTTATGCCCATGCTCACCATTGGAAAGTAGAAGTTATTTCACTCAGTGAGGGAGAAGTTGGCGGATATAAAGAGATTATTGCTACTATCTCAGGAAAAGGTGTCTTTTCTAAATTGAAATATGAATCAGGGGTTCATCGTGTGCAACGCATCCCCGAAACAGAAACCGGTGGACGGATCCATACATCTGCTGCTACCGTTGCAGTCCTTCCGGAGGCTGAAGAAATTGATATTGATATTCGCCCTGAAGATATTCGTATTGACACAATGCGTGCATCTGGAGCAGGAGGACAGCATGTTAATACAACGGATTCAGCTGTTCGTATCACGCATATCCCAACAGGAATTATGGTCGTACAAGCAGAAAAATCACAACATCAAAACCGAGCACGAGCCCTTCAAATTTTACGGGCACGCTTATTCGATATCGAACGACAAAAAGCGGAAAGTGAACGTTCAGCTTCTCGTAAAAGCCAAGTTGGTTCTGGTGATCGTTCAGAACGTATTCGTACCTATAATTTTCCACAAGGACGTGTCACGGATCACCGTATTAATCTAACCTTGTATAAGCTTGATCGCATTCTAGAGGGAGATCTTGATGAGCTTCTTCATGCACTCATCTCAGATCATCAAACAACACTGCTGATGGAAATGGATAATAATTGAGAAAATATTCTTTCAAGAATGTCATCCAACAAATGCAAGAAAAATTGCGCACGAAAGGAATTGCTGAAGCCGATCTCGATGCGAAAATACTCGTTGAATGGATAACAGGAATAAATGCTGCTGAAAGAATTTCTAAACCAGATATGCATCTGTCTTCTGAGCATATTATACAAATAGAACAGGCTTTACAACGGCGTATTGCAGGCGAACCCGTCTATCGTATTATAGGAGCACGAGAATTTTATGGTATATCTTTTACATTGTCTCAAGAGACGTTAGAACCTCGTCCTGATACAGAAACGCTGATAGATCTTGTTCTCCCTTTTCTCCAAAAACAGGTCGAAAATTCGGGAAGAACAACATTCCTTGATATGGGAACAGGAAGTGGCGCCATTGCCATTACACTCCTTAAACAAATTCCCCAATCCTATGCGGTGGCAGTCGATATTTCTGAAGATGCCCTTAAAACAGCGAAAAAAAATGCAAAGAATGCTGAAGTAGCACACCGCTTCACACCTCTTCTTAGCGACTGGTTTGATGCTGTCGCAGATCGCTTTGATTTCATTGTTTCCAATCCACCTTATATTCCCGCACAAGATATCAAAAAACTTGCAAAAGAAGTGCACTTACATGACCCATTGCGCGCCCTGATAGGAGGGGAAGATGGACTTTATTTTTATCGAAAACTCGCCCATGAAGCAGCCAACTACTTAAAAGAAAACGGCTATGTCGCTGTTGAAATTGGTTACTCTCAAGAAAATGAAGTCTGCAATTTATTTAAAAAAAATGGTTTTCAATGTTTAGAAGTGCGTAAAGATCTAAGTGGAATACCCCGCGCACTTCTATTTGCATGCAAACATTAAAATTCCCAATCATCATCCGTGGTAGCAACCGCCTTGCCAATGACATAAGAAGAACCTGCCCCTGAAAAAAAGTCATGATTTTCGTCAGAGTTTGGTGATAAAGCTGCCAAAATAGCGGGATTAACACGACAAACCTCAGGGGGAAAAAGAGCTTCAAAACCTAAATTCATTAAAGCCTTGTTAGCATTATAATGAAGAAAAATTTTAACATCTTCTGTCAATCCAAGTGCATCATAAAGATCTTCAGTATATTTGCACTCGATATTATAAAGGTCAAAGAGCAGGTTAAAAGCAAAATCTTTAATTTCTTTCTTTTTGGCTTCATCAAGCTTTGCAAAGCCCAATTGGAATTTATAACCTATATAATAACCATGGACTGCTTCATCACGAATGATTAATCGAATGAGATCTGCTGTATTGGTCAACTTAGCGCGACTGGCCCAATACATGGGCAAATAAAAGCCAGAATAAAATAAAAAGCTTTCCAGCAAAGTCGAAGCAATTTTTTTCTTAAGTGGATCATTTGCTTCATAACGCTCAAGTACTAATCTAGCCTTTTTCTGCAAATGAATATTTTCTTCTGACCATCTAAACGCATCATCAACTTCTACCGTCGAACAAAGGGTTGAAAAAATAGAGGAATAAGAACGTGCATGAACCGCTTCCATGAAAGCAATATTCGTCAACACTGCCTCCTCATGCTCTGTTATTGCATCAGCCAGAAGCGAAATGGCTCCAACAGTATTTTGAATTGTATCTAAAAGCGTTAGTCCTGTAAAAACACGAATTGTTAATTTACGTTCTTCATCTGTTAAGCTTGACCATGAGGGAATATCATTGGAAAGTGGAACCTTCTCAGGTAACCAAAAGTTCCCAGTTAAGCGGTTCCATACTTCAAGATCTTTCTCATCATGTAATCTATTCCAATTAACAGCGCACACAACAGGATTTTTGGTTGTAATCTTTGTCATATGATGATCTCCTATAAACTGCACGAAACACAGCCTTCAACTTCTGTTCCACTTAATGCTACTTGCCGTAATCGTACATAGTAAATACTCTTTATACCCTTTTTCCAGGCATAAATTTGTGCGCGGTTAATATCACGTGTGGTAGCGGTATCAGGAAAAAATAATGTTAATGAAAGACCTTGATCAACATGCTGTGTTGCAGCAGCATAGGTATCTATAATTTTTTCAGGACCAATCTCATAAGCATCTTGGTAAAAATTCAAATTCGTATTATCCATATAAGGAGCGGGATAATAAACGCGCCCAATTTTTCCCTCTTTGCGAATTTCAATTTTTGAAGCAATTGGATGAATAGAAGAAGTGGCATGATTAATATAGGAAATAGATCCCGTAGGTGGAACTGCCTGCAAATTACGGTTATAAAGCCCATACTCAATGACTAATTTTTTGAGTTCCTGCCAATCCTTTTGATCTGGGATAACAATATTGTTCCGTGCAAAAAGCTCTTGCACAAGCGCAAATTGCGGTTTCCATTCTTTTTCAATATATTTTTCGAAAAAACGTCCATCTGCATAAGCTGATTTTTCAAACCCTGCAAACATTTCTTGACGTTCACGTGCAATCAAATTGGAAGCTCGTATGGCGTGATATGTCACAATATAAAAATAGATATTGGTAAAATCTATCGCTTCTGGAGACCCATAATAGATCTGTTCACGCGCTAGAAACCCATGCAAATTCATTTGTCCCAAACCAATCGCATGACTTTCAGCATTGCCTTTCGCAATGGAAGGCACACAGGCAATATTACTCATATCCGAAACCGCAGTAAGGGCACGAACAGCAGATTCCACGGTCTGTCCGAAATCAGGACTTTCCATTGCTTTGGCAATATTCATGGATCCAAGATTACAGGATATATCACTTCCAATCGTGCGATAAGTTAAATCTGTCTCCAGTTCACTTGCTTCACTCACCTGCAAAATTTCTGAACATAAATTGCTCATACTTATGCGCCCAGCTATTGGGTTCGATCGATTAGCAGTATCCTCAAATAAAATATAGGGATAACCCGACTCAAATTGAATTTCTGCTAATGTCTGGAAAAAAACGCGTGCACTTATTTTCTTTTTACGAATCTTTGCATTATCAACAAAAGAACGATAATGCTCCGTTAAAGAAATATCGCTAAAGGGCTTACCTGTCACACGCTCGATATCATAAGATGAGAAGAGATACATGTCCTCATTATTCCGTGCAAGCTCAAAAGTAATATCAGGAATAACGACACCAAGCGAAAGCGTTTTGATTCTAACTTTTTCATCAGCATTTTCACGCTTTGTATCCAAAAACTTCATAATATCTAAATGGTGAGCATGCAAATAAACAGCTCCAGCCCCCTGTCGTGCCCCAAGCTGATTGGCGTAAGAAAAAGAATCTTCCAAGAGTTTCATCACCGGTAAGACTCCTGAGGACTGATTTTCTATTTGCTTAATTGGTGCCCCAGCTTCCCGCAAATTCGTTAAACAAAGCGCCACACCTCCACCACGTTTTGAAAGCTGCAAAGCAGAATTAACCGAACGACCTATCGATTCCATATTATCTTCAACACGTAGCAAAAAACACGAAACCAATTCACCACGTTGTTTTTTCCCAGCATTTAAAAATGTCGGTGTTGCCGGCTGAAACCGTCCTGTAATAATTTCATCCACAAAACTTTCAGCAAGAGCTTTATTCCCTTGTGCCAAATATAAAGCTACAAGACAGACACGATCTTCATAACGTTCAAGATAACGTTTCCCATCAAAAGTCTTTAATGTATAGCTGGTATAGTACTTAAATGCGCCTAAAAAGGTAGGGAAACGAAACTTAAATGCATAAGCACGTTTAAAAAGCTTTTTAATAAAAGAAAAATCATAAAGCTCAAATAAAGCTTTTTCATAATAACCTTCTTCAATTAAGTAGTCTATTTTTTCCTTCAGGTTATGAAAAAAAACTGTATTTTGATTAACATGCTGAAGAAAATATTGCCGTGCGGCAAGCCGGTCCATATCAAATTGAATATGACCATTTTCATCATAAAGATTAAGCATTGCATTCAGCGCATGATAATCAGTAATCTGATCCGATTTCTGCGATTGTCCTATACCAATTGTTTCCAAAATCTTTCCAATCCCTTTTTTACATAAAGAACGTCTTCATCAGTTCCACGCAGCTCAAAACGATAAAGGCAAGGTACACAACATTTTTCAGCAATGATTTTACTTGCTAAATTATAATAACAACCAAAATTACGATTCCCACCACCAATGACACCACGAATTAATTTTCGGTTCTCAGCTTCATTAAGAAAATGGATAACGGCTTTCGGCACTGCTCCTCTTCCTTCACCATCTGCATATGTAGGAACAACCAGTACATAAGGTTCACCAACCAATGCAGAAGGCTTTCTTTTATCAATTTTGAAGAGTCGTTGACCAAGTTGCGAGACAAAATGTTCTGTATTACCCGTTGCACTCGAATAATAAACAATAAGCCCCATTAAGCACAAAGACCACTAATCATATCTGGTCTAAAACCAGACCAATGATTTTCACCACAAACAACGACAGGAACCTGACGATACCCCAGAGATTGAACAAAACTGTATGCTTGTTCATCACAAGAAATATCAACAACGCGATAATGAATGCCTTTTGCATCAAAAGCACGGCGTGTAGCATCACATTGGACACAAGATGGTTTGCTATAAATAGTGATCGACATTTTCTTCAACTTTCACAATTCCAAATAATCAACCCTAAAGGGTCAATCTAATAATTTTATAAGTACTCAAGAATAACAAAAAAACAGAAATTGTACGCAAAACATGTGGTTATTTTCAAATAGTACACAGCTTCCTGAACATAACAGAATTCCTCATCAAATAACTTCAAAGACTATGATGAGAATAAGCGATTATTCTATAACTTAAATGGCAAAGCCCCCCAGTTATAAAACAATCTTTTTCTTGCATTACAATTCCCTCCTGCTGTCTAAAAAACTAACGTTCTAAACTACCGTTTTTCAAGAGCTCTGTTTTACTCTTTTACGGCAAAAATCAATTACAAAAACGAAAGGAATCCTTCCAAAAGAGATCCTTCAGCAAAAATACTGCTATGCCCTTGGTCAATAAACTCTTTACAATAATGGAAATAACTTAGATACCAAACGAAACACACTAACACCCTCTCTTGTGCTTATTTAGAATCACCAATCATTTTGATACTATATATAGTATATACTCTCTCTCTTTCGTCAAGGTGAATTCAATTATTATTTTTAATTTTCCACGATCTTCACACTAAAATTTTCAGTCCTCAAAACTATGTAATAATATAACATTTTATTGACAAACGTTATATTATTACATAGTTTCCAAAATAATAAGCAACGATGGTAAAAAATATGGATCTGCACTTCAATAAGACAACATTAGGCTATGGAAATAGAATAGCAATAAAGAACTTTTCAGCGAAGTTAAAAGCTGGTTCATTGGTCGCAATAACAGGTGATAATGGCGCTGGAAAATCGACACTGCTAAAAGCCATCGCCGGATTGATTAAACCTCTTAAGGGAAAAATTACAAAACCAAAAAAAAGCCGCATTGCTTATCTTTCTCAGCAATGTGATGTAGATCAAACATTTCCAATTGATGTGAAAACGCTTGTAAAAACAGGACTGTGGTCTTTTTGTGGATTATGGAAAAGCCAGCGCCCTTATGATTCTAAGATTCAAAATGCGCTCGAAATGGTTGGGCTTACAGAACTCGCACCTCGTTCGCTTGAAACATTATCAGGCGGGCAATTACAACGCGCTCTTTTTGCACGTATCATTGTGCAAGATGCCAATATTATTTTGCTTGATGAACCTTTCAATGGTGTAGATCATAAGACCCAAAAAGATCTTCTTGCACTGATCACATACTGGCAACAGCAGGGACGCACAGTTCTCACAGCACTCCATAACCCTCTCATCGTGCAAGAATTTTTCCCCCAAATGATTCAAATTAATCAACAAAACGCCTTTTATGGAGAAACAACACAGTTTTTAAACAACACTATTCATCACGTTATGCCACCTCTCACATCCAATTCTTTTCCTATTAGCGCACAAAAACAAAATCTTCCCGTCAATGATCCTCTCTTTCTTAGGTTATAAAACGTGTATGCATTTTTTCTTGCCCCCTTTGTTGATTTCCAATTTATGCAAAACGCCCTTATCGGTTCTATTTTCCTGTCTATTAGCGCTTGTCCTGTTGGTGTATTTTTGATGCTCCGTGGAATGAGCTTGACAGGAGATGCTATCTCTCATGCCATTCTTCCTGGTGTTGCAACTGCTTTTCTGATTTGTGGCTTTTCCCTCATATCTATGACACTTGGTGGCATCTTCGCTGGTATTATTGTTGCTTTAGCAACCATTTTAATTTCACGAAATAGCTTTCAGAAAGAAGATGCATCCATGACTGTCTTTTATCTTATTGCACTCGCGGCAGGTGTCATTATTATCTCACTAAAAGACTCAACAATTGAGCTGCTTCATCTCTTATTCGGATCGGTTCTTGCACTTGATGCACAAGCCCTTTGGTTAATCACTACTATAATGCTGATTACACTATGCAGCCTTTGTATTTTTTGGCGTGCACTTGTTTTAGAAAGCTTTGACCCCCTCTTTTTTAAATCACTCTCTCCGTTGAGTAAATATATTCATATTTCATTGCTTGGACTTGTGGTGTTGAATCTGGTTGGAGGCTTTCAATCACTAGGAACATTACTTTCCGTTGGCATTATGATGATTCCAGCTATTACAGCCCGTTTTTGGTTTTCACGGCTAGTCCCTATTTGCGCGCTTTCCACTCTTTTTGGAATCATTTCTAGCGTATGTGGTCTCCTACTTTCTTTTCATCTTTCACTTCCCTCCGGCCCTGCTATCATCATTGCCGCAGGATTTATTTATCTTGTTTCCTGCTTAATAAGTCCACGTGGCTTTATTGTAACATGGTTTCCCCACCTCTTTTATACCTCATCACTTTAAGGAAAAAATGTGCCTAAGTTTGCTCAAAAATTTGTTCTTCTTGGAGCTTTATTGCTTTCCCTTTCTCCATTTTCTGCTTCTGCAAACAATAAAATCAAAGTTGTTGCGAGCTTTTCTATTCTCGCAGATCTCGTAAAAAATGTAGGAGACAACCATATCTCTATGACCACTTTTGTAGGTCCCAATGCGAATACCCACACTTATGAACCTACCCCCCATGATGCTCAAGCCCTTAGAAATGCTCAAATTATTTTCATCAACGGACTTCATTTAGAAGGATTCATTGATCGCCTCATTACAGCAAGCGGTACAAAAGCACTTCTTGTCAAAGTTAGCGCTAACATTCCCTCCCTCGAAATGAAAAATCAAGAACATAATGCCCATCACCACCACAGCGTTATTGATCCACACGCTTGGCAAACAATTCCCAATGTCAAAATCTATGTGAAGAATATCGCTGCTGCTTTTTGTAAAATCGATCCACAATCCTGCACCAGCTACAAAAAAAATGCCGAAACCTACATCCAAAAACTTAAAATAGCACAAGATACCCTGAAAACAAAAATTGCTACCATCCCTAAAGATAAGCGTATCATTATCACATCTCATGACGCCTTTGGCTATTTTGCCAAAGAATATGGTTTTACTATCCTTGCTCCCCAAAGTGCTTCAACAGAAGCTGAAGCAACCGCAGCCGATGTTGCTAAACTTATCAAACAAATTAAGGCGAATAAAGCAGCTGCACTATTCGTTGAAAATATCTCTAATCCTCGGCTCATAAAACAGATTGCAAAAGAAACAGGTTTAAAAATTGGTGGGACTCTTTATTCTGATGCATTGTCAAATAAAAATGGCCCTGCAGCAACTTATCTCGATATGATGGAACATAATGTGAATACCATCATTGATACCATCACAAAACATTAAAACTTTCTTCAAAAGAGATAAAAAAGCGTTCATAAAATCGTAAGTCTATGATTATATTACTAATGATACCCAACATCTATAATTGATACTATTGATATAAAATAAAGTTACTTTTACAGAGAAATTTATACTCAATAGATGCTAAGATAGATAAAGTAAGTGGATTTATTGCCTCATGGTGCCCAGATCGTCAGCGGCATCATTCTATTTTCCAACGCGTCTTTTACAATAACTCTCGACACTTGAAACGATTCATAAGAAGCATTTGGGGTCTCTTTCTTAAAGTATTTTTATCTACCCAACTTCATTTATAACATGCAAGTAGAATGAGTGTATGAATAAAAACTACTTGAAGAAAAAATGCCTCTTATGAAGAGTCTCAACACAATAATTGTTGCAATGTTGGAGACTGGCAGAGAATATGATGATGGACTCAGCTTGCATTTTTATAAGCATAAAGATGGCGATACACAATGGATTTATGTTATACTACTCATAAACGACTGCGTGAAAAAACAGTTGGAATAACCTTGCAAAATATTTTTAAAACAAGTGCGTGAATTGACAACCTAATAGCCTTCTGTTTAGGTATTCTGTTTTGTATAAGAGATGTAATTCTATTCAAAGAACGTAATAAAAAAATGTGTTCGGCAATGCGCAGTCTCCATTATGTAAGAGACATTGGCTCAGATGCTTTTGAAAGTCGCAATATTAAATTAAAAGATGATGCTAAAGATAGAAACTATTTTTTATCTTTCTGCTTTCATATTCCCCCTAAACTAAGCTGTCTCCTCATTTTAGAAATTACATAAGAAGATAAGCTTATTCCACTCTGATATACAAAAACTGAATACAACACTGAGCCGTCTTCATATTTGTCTCAAACATACTGCTGTATAAAGTTTAGGTTGATTTATAAGCAACAAAAAAGCACGCACTTTATAAGAAAGCAATATCATAAAATCATTAATAGACTGGCAATATATTGAAAAAATATACCAGCTTTTATAAAATGCTTTGCAAAACAACAAGATAACTGTCTTTGTCCCTGCTGATTCTTATAGGTGTTCGCACCAATCCCTTATGTCATATTCATAAAAATATGTTTAAGAATGGTCTATAGGCAATTTTTTAACTCAAGAATATAGAAAGATCGATGGGATGTTACAGATGTGTTTCATCTTCTTTTATCATTAAAAGTAATGAAAATTGTAAAACAAGCGCGCCTTCTATCTCTCAATGATTTCTTTTGCAACTGATCGGATACCCTCGCTGAGAATTGCATAGTGATTTACATGAGAAAAAATAAACTTGCAGCATGCGCGTGCAGGTTTCTCTCTAATTTATGTGATTGGTAAAAAAACAGATGCCTCTTATAGGATCTCTGAAACCATTTAAGATCATATGGTCAGCAGTAAAATAGAATATGCCTATTCTCGTACAGACTATTTAGAACAGCGCCGTATTTTTTGGATCAAATAAACTTCTTATGTTAGGGATCAAAGCTACGATATAGGGCGCATCCCCTCTCATCTGTGAATTATTGTTTCCCTCTATTTCTCTCATTTACTTTTTATAAGTTACATAAATTATTACATCAAGAAACATATGATAATATATTGTTTTTTTTATGAAAAAATTTATAAATGAGAAAAATATAGTTAATCAATAGTTATTTTATATTGATATTTTTTTATAATGAAAATGATTTTATTATGTTTGAAGTTTGAAAATAATATTCTTCTCACAGACCGTGAAAATGCACATTTTCTTCATATAAATGTTTTGACATTCTCAGCGCCATGGGACAATGGATCATTACCAAAACTTTTAAAATTTTGTTTTTAATCCCATCGGTTACAACCTGATTTTGTAAATACAATCGAGAAAATCGAAACGCAACATAAAAGAAAGTCGTGTTACATCAATTAATGCTTACTTATTATTTGTACGCTTTCCAGTGTTTTTGTTAAAAGTATGAAAATTCTGATGAGCGACAGTGAAACTTAGTTTTTGCCCATAGTCGTGTGTCAAGCGTTCTTTTATTTCAATCGTAAAGATGATATTATTCCAACGCGTTAAAACATGGCAACCTGTTCCAATAGGCTTGATAAGCTCAATTTTTGTGTGAAAGACAGGTCCTTTATCTGGATGTTCGCCCAATAAGATTATTTCAGGTCTGAATGCTAAAAGATCTGTTTCTTCGCCATAAGAAAATGAATGCCCTAAATGTTGTTCTAAGACATGGCGATCAAGAAAATTCATAGGAGGAGAACCAATAAAATCAGCAACAAATGTTGTTGCTGGAGTGTCGTAAATTTCCATTGGTGTTCCAATTTGCTCGATAGCTCCTTTATTCAAAACGACTATTCTATCAGCTAATGTCATAGCTTCTAGTTGATCATGGGTAACATAGAGGCTGGTCGTTCCTAATGAACGCTGTAGTGTTTTTATTTCAATACACATTTGCGCCCGCAATTTTGCATCAAGATTTGAAAGAGGTTCATCAAAAAGAAAAACACGGGGTTGGCGTACAATCACACGCCCCATTGCAACACGCTGACGTTGTCCTCCTGATAATTGTCGTGGCTTACGATCAAGAAATGATTCTATCTCCAAAAGTTTTGCAGCATGTGCGATGCGTTTTTTAATTTCTTCTTTAGGAGTTTTACGATTTTTAAGACCATATTCTAAGTTTCCACGAACTGTCATATGGGGATAAAGAGCATAATTTTGAAAAACCATAGCAATATCACGATCAGCTGGTTCACGATCATTGATACGTTCGTTATCAATACATAATTCACCTGAAGTAACTTGTTCAAGTCCTGCTATAATACGCAATAAGGTTGATTTTCCGCACCCTGAAGGACCGACAAGAACAAGAAGTTCTTTATCAGCAACAGTTAAGTTTAAATCATCAATGACCAGAATGCCGTTGTCATACCGTTTTTTTATATTTGATAACTGGATTATGGCCATAATTACTTCTCCGTTTCAATAAGGCCTTTGATAAAAAGCCGTTGCATGAAGATAACAACAAGAACAGGGGGAACCATGGCAACAACCGATACTGCCATGAGTATATTCCATTGAGGATCATGTTGAAGTGATTCGACAATAAGCTGTTTTAAAATAATAAGGATCGTTTGATGCTTTTGATCCGTTGTGATGATAAGAGGCCAGAGATATTGTATCCATCCATAAATGAACATAATGATAAATAAAGCAGCGATATTGCTTTTACTAAGAGGAAGAAGAATATCCTTAAAAAATTTAACTGGACCTGCACCATCAACACGTGCCGCCTCTAAGAGTTCATCTGGAATAGTCAAAAAAAACTGGCGAAATAAAAACGTAGCGGTTGCAGATGCAATAAGTGGAATAATCATTCCACTATAGGTGTCAATCATCCCCAATTTCGCAACAACCTCATAGGTTGGAAGAATACGAACTTCGACAGGGAGCATCAATGTAACAAAAATAAGAACAAAAGCAGTTTTTCGGAAAGGAAAACGCATATAAACAATTGCATAAGCAGACAAAAGTGAAATAATAATTTTCCCAATACTAATCCCAAGAGCCATAATGAGTGAATTCATTAAGAGTGGCCAGAGGTTGGGAAGACCGAGTTGTGCAAGGCCATCACCAAAGATTGTTTTATAATTTTCCAAAGCATACTTCCCAGGTAAAAGAGGAAGTGTTCCTGAGTTGAATGCTGCTGAACTATGGGTTGATGCAATGATAGCAACATAAACTGGAAAGCAAATAATGATAATGCCAACAATGAGAGTAAGATGGGTTAGAAATTTCAAAATAGGGCGATTTTCAACCATAATTTACTTCCTAATATTGTACACGGCGCTCAATCCAGCGAAACTGAATAAAGGTTAAGACAATAACCATCAACATCAATATTGTTGATTGTGCTGCTGATGCACCGATTATTTGATTTCTAAAGCCATCGTCATATACTTTATAGACGAGGATGCTTGTTGCACGCGCAGGACCTCCAGAAGTTGTATTATCAATAATACCAAAGGTATCAAACATAACATAATTGACATTGACAATAAGAAGGAAAAACGTCGTTGGTGAAATTTGCGGGAAGACCACAGTCCAAAATCGTTTAAAGGGACCAGCACCATCAATGGCGGCTGCTTCTATTTGAGAACGCGGAACAGACTGAAGCCCCGTAAGAAAAAAGAGAAAATTGTAAGAAATTTGTTTCCAACTAGCTGCTATGACAATAAGAATCATTGCTTGAGTGCCATTAATACGATAATTCCATAGCACCCCTATTTTCTCGAGAAGAAAAGGGATAATTCCGATAGTGGGATGAAAGATAAACAGCCATAATATACCTGCCAATACTGGAGCAACAGCATAGGGCCAGAGCAAAAGCATTGTATAAGCCTTTTTTGCACGGATGACACGATCAACACAGACAGCTAAGAGAAGTGATATTGTCATTGAAGCGACAGTAACTGAGATGGAAAATACTGCGGTTGTAAGAAGTGATTGCAGATAAGTAGGATCAGAAAGAACGGTTAGATAATTTTCAAAACCAATAAAGGTTGTTGTAAAGCCAAAAGGGTCTTCACGCTCAAAAGATGATTTTATTGCTTGAGCAGCAGGCCAAAAGAAAAATAAAAAAGTCACAAGAAGCTGAGGAAAAAGCAGTCCGTAAGAAAGTAGACTATTTTTAAAATATGCATGTTTTTCTTGCATTCGTAGGGCTCTTTAAATGTAGAGACTTAAAAAAGATAAACAAAAAGAACTCAACTGTTTTTGTTGAGTCTTTAATGTTTAACAATAAAACGAGATTAATGATTAGATTTTTCAAATTCACGCAAGAGTTTATTTCCACGTTCAACGGTCTCATCTAAACCATCTTTCGGTGTTTTTGAACCACTAAGAACAGCTTCCAACTCTTGATCAAGAATGGCACGGATTTGTGGTAAATTACCAAATCTTATCCCTTTCGAGTTAACTGTTGGTGGATTAAGATTAATCTGTTTGATAGCTATATCCGCACCTGGCGTTTTTTCATAGAAATGTTGTTTTTTGCTCAATTCATAAGTCGCTTTTGTGGTTGGAAGATAACCTGTTTTCTGATGCCATTTTGCTTGGTTTTCAGTTTTTGAAAGAAATTTAAGAAAAGCGGCTGCCCCTGCATATTCCTTTGGGGTATGTCCCTTGAACGCCCAAATAGAAGCTCCACCAATAACTGAATTTTGTGGTGTTCCTTCTGCATCCTTATAGTACGGCAGCATACCAACTCCCACATCAAACTGAGCTTCAGAAACAATTCCAGCATGTGATCCTGAAGATTGCATAAAAATTGCACAATTTTGTGCCATAAACATTGGTGTTGAATCCAATGCGCCCGCTGGACCACCATAACGGAAAATACCTTGATCAGACCACTTTTTCAGGTCAGACCACATACGCACTTGTAAAGGTCCATTAAATGTAAGTTCTGAATCAAGTCCTTTAAAACCATTCTCCTTGGTTCCAAAAGGAACATTATGCAACGCTGAAAAATTTTCTATACCAATCCATTGAGCGGCATAAGCCATTGTAAAACCGCAAGTTGCCGCTTTAGTCTCAAGAATTTTTTTGGAAAAGTCTTCTATATCTTGCCACGTTTTAGGAGGCTGTTCCGGATCAAGCCCCGCTTTTTTAAAGATATCTTTGTTATAATAAAGAATGGGAGTTGAAATATTGAATGGCATAGAGATGATACGCCCCTGTTCATCGGAGTAATAACCACTAATAGCAGGGAAATAATCTGTAGGATCAAATTCTTGTTTTGTATCAGCCATAAGTTGATAAAATGGATAGATTGCGCCTTTTGCAGCCATCATAGTCCCAGTACCAACGTCATAAATTTGGGCAAGTACTGGCTGTTTCTTTCCACGAAATGCTGCAATGAGTGAAATCAACCCCTCTTCATATTCGCCGCGAAATGAAGGAACAACTTTATACTCAGATTGACTTGCATTAAAATCGTTAATGAGACTTTCAGTTTGCTTTCCTAATTCACCACTCATCGAATGCCAAAAGCTGATTTTTGTCTGCGCAAAACTTGCTGTTATTCCCGCTGTAGACATTATGATAGCAACCGTGGCCGCTATGGAAAGATAAAAACGACTCATGGCTCACCCTTTCTGAAGTGATGGAATACAAACTACCCCTAAATTTATAGTATTACACATGAATATGCTATGACAGTTTTATTTCAGAAATATATTCTCTCATTTAAACAGGAACCACAAAAAGGTCAAATGAATTTGTTTAAATTTATTCGTTTTCTTTTATAAGCTTTCTGATGTATTAACGAGATACGCATTTGTAGCTATCTGAAAAAAGTGAGATGGCTTAAATAAGCAAAGTCAATTGGTAAAAATATAGATCGTAAATGTCATTCAATGACTATTTTAATATCTGGATTTACTTTTTTTTAAAAGAATTGTTTATTCTTTTGTTATTTGTCTTATAGTTCTCGGCTTATAACTTTAACACGATGTTGCTACTGAATTTAACGAAGAGACAAATAGAATTTTTCTTAAAACTAAGAAAATCATTTTGAAGCGCTTAATAGTCCCCTTTCCTGTAGTGAGATCACGCCCCTCACGCAAAACAAAATGACATTGTATTACCAATTTTCATGCTGTAAAAAAATCTTTCAATACATCTACATTGCATGATAGCTCCTATAAAATAAGCCATAAAGTCTCTCCACTAAATTATATAAGACTTTTTGTATGCTATCATTTTTATACTTCATAAAAGTGCAAAACGACACCATCATATGAGACCCTAATGCTTCAAAAAGTCTTGCATTTGAAATACGTTAAATGAATATTTTTATTCTTTTCTCAATAACTTTTTATCCACACACCAACCCTGCTTGTAATGTGCAAACGAATGATTTGAATTGATTCATTGTAAAAAGATTTGAAATAAGAAAATCTTACGTATTAAGGTCTCTTATCCACATAAATAAACCATTAATTATCATTATAAATCAATGTATTATTGTTATATATTAGATAATTTTCTTCTTTCATTACGCTAGCTTTATGAGGATATATAGTTCCCTTTGTATTGATGTATTTTTACCTTTGTGCACGCAATTGCAATGCGAGATCGGGTTGATCTGTCGTAATATAATGTACAGGCATGTCAAGCCAATGTGATAACCGAGCTTTTCCATTAATTGTCCATACCCCTACAGTAAAACCAGCCTCAAGAGCTGATTCAATAAAGTCCTGTGAAACAATAGAGCCATCTAAACTTAGATCAGAATAACCTAATTGCTTCCATTCAGAAAAATGAAGGTACATATCACCTTCAAAATTATCAACACATGGACCAGATGGTATTCCCGCTTCAATAAAAGGACGAAGGATCAAAGGATCAAAACTAATTGCAGAAACCCGTTCTGATAAATTTCGGCTTTTTATTAGCGCAAGCGCTTTTTGGGATAATATTGTTTCACGCTCCACTTCACCACATGTCTTGATTTCAAGATGCAATGCGATATTCGTTGGTGCTAAAAGATCAAGCACCTCTTCTAATAAGGGAGGTGCTTCTTGGCTTCCTTTTACGCAGAGTTGTTTGCGTGTTTCATTATCAATGTCGTGAATATACCCATTTTTTCCAACCAATTGGTCTAGACGGAAGTCGTGAAAGACAACCACTTCACCGCTTCTCAGCAAATGGACGTCGCACTCAACTTCATCAACACCTAACGCTATAGCATTATTAAATGCCGAAAGAGTATTTTCAGGATAAAGATGAGCTCCACCACGGTGTGCAACAATTTTTTTCTCAGACATGCAAAATTCCACACTTTTCAATTTTAAACGATATTAGCGTACAGATTGCCAAATAAAGGCTTACATCATATGAAAATACACAATCATTTTTAAATGATTTTTTCTACACTTTTCGAATATCAAATCCTCAGTCATATTTTATTCTTAAAAAGACTTATCCTTCATTTTAATTATTCCCATTCAATAGTACTAGGAGGCTTTGAAGTTACATCATATACAACACGATTAATCCCTCTAACTTCGTTAATAATACGTGCTGCCGTCTTACCTAAAAACGCCATATCATAGGGATAAAAATCAGCAGTCATTCCATCTACAGATGTGACGGCACGAAGAGCACAAACAAATTCATAAGTGCGACCATCCCCCATCACGCCAACAGTTTGAACAGGAAGAAGAACAGCAAAAGCTTGCCAAATTTCGTCATAAAGACCGGCTTTACGGATTTCCTCAAGATAAATAGCATCTGCTTCACGTAAAATTTCTAATTTTTCACGGGTCACAGTACCTGGACAGCGAATTGCAAGACCTGGACCTGGAAAAGGATGGCGACCAATAAACTGCTCTGGTAATCCTAACTCTCGCCCTAGCAAGCGAACCTCATCCTTAAAGAGCTCACGCAACGGTTCTACAAGTTGCATATTCATCTGTTCTGGCAGCCCACCCACATTATGATGGCTTTTAATGGTTACCGTTTTACCAATAGCAGACACACTCTCAATAACATCTGGATAAAGTGTTCCTTGTGCTAAAAACTCTGCACCTCCTATTTTTTTAGTTTCTTCTTCAAAAACTTCAATAAAAAGGCGACCAATCGTTTTGCGCTTTTTTTCTGGATCTGTCTCACCCTCTAAAGCATTAAGAAATATATCGGCAGCATTAACGTGAATGAGCTCTATATTATAATGATCACGAAAGAGCGTGAGAACTTCTTCAGCTTCATTCTTGCGCATCAGCCCATGGTCTACCAAAATGCATGTCAGTTGATCTCCTATGGCTTCATGAAGGAGTACCGCTACAACAGATGAATCCACCCCCCCTGAAAGACCACAAATCACACGACTTTTCCCAACTTTTTGTCGTATCGTAGCAATTGCCTGCTCACGATAAGAAGCCATTGACCAACCACCTTTAATAGCAGAGATTTTATGAATAAAGTTTTGCAAAAGTTTTGTACCATCTGGTGTATGGATAACTTCAGGATGAAACTGTACTGCATAAAAATGTCTTTTTTCATCAGCAATAGCCGCATAAGGAGCTCCGTTTGAGGTCCCTATGACACGAAAACCTTCTGGTAAAGCTGCCACACGGTCACCATGGCTCATCCATACTTGATAACGAGAACCTTTTTCCCACACTCCATCAAAAAGAGCACTCTCTTCTTGCACTTCTAAAAAAGCACGCCCAAATTCACGCTCATGTCCAGCTTCAACCTTTCCTCCAAGCTGAACACACATGACTTGTTCCCCATAGCAAATACCCAGAATCGGAATACCCGCCTCAAAAATTTCCATTGGAGCACGCGGAGAGCCCTCATCAATAACGGAATAAGGACTCCCTGATAAAATAATAGCTTTAGGATTTATGCGTCGCACAGCTTCTAAAGCCAATTGAAAAGGAGCAATTTCACAATATACCCCCATTGCTCGTACCCGTCGTGCAATAAGTTGTGTAACTTGTGAACCAAAGTCAATAATAAGAACAGTGTCTGGATGTGATATGCTCATAGAAAACCAATCAACAATTGTAAAAGAAAACTCATGAGAGTTATGTTTCAATCTTTCTCTTTTCACAAGCCTGTTTTCTTAAGAAAAAGATTATTCTCGTAAAATTTATGATAAAAAATGCAAAAATATGGATCAATGTTTTTTTTGCAACACAGATAAAAAGAACCCATCTGTTTGTGTTGTGGCCGGCGACAAAGTAAGTCCATAATTTGAAAAAACTGGTTGCACAGGAGAAAAACTAAAATGTTTCTGCCAAAGCGCTGGCATATCTATTGGAGCAAAATGAGAATGTTGTTGAAGGAAACGGGAAATTTGTTCCTCATTTTCATCTGTAAAGAGAGAACAGGTAATATAGACTAGGCGCCCATTTGGCTTAAGATAAGCTATCGCTTCATTCAAAATAGACCTCTGTTCTGTTTGGCGTTGTTTCACCTGTTCTAATGTTAAACGCCATTTCGCATCTGGACGACGACGCCATGTTCCTGTCCCACTACATGGTGCATCTAGTAGAACTCTATCCATCTGACCTGTTAATGGTTTTAATTCTTCTCTTTGCACTCGTGTTTGTACATTACGAACACCAGCGCGTCGAAGACGATCAAAAATAGGAGCCAAACGAGCTTTGTCTGAATCATAAGCATAAATTTGCCCACGATTGTTCATATCGGAAGCTAAAGCTAATGTTTTACCCCCAGCACCTGCGCAATAATCTAATACCTGCATGCTTTCTCGCGCTTCCACAAGATGAGCAACAATTTGAGATCCTAAATCCTGTATTTCAAAGTGTCCTTTTTGAAAAGCTGGTTCCACTTGAACATTAGGATGACGGTTAAACTTTTCAATCGGTGCAATTCTCAAAGCTTGCCCAAACCATGGCAAAGATTTAAGTTTGGTTTTTGCTAATTCTTTCAACACCTTTTCTGGTGTTGCCTTTAGGTTATTTACCCGTAGGTCTAAAGAAGGACGCGTTGCTAACGCAGCCGCTTCAGTGATCCAATTATCACCAAATAAAGGACGCAGATGCGCTTGACACCATTGCGGAATATCACCACGAATATAGTCTGGAGCATCCACTAATTGCTGACCTTGCCACGATTTACGCTGTTTAGCTCCTAATAACTGCGGTGCAAACCGATCTTCTGCTAACTCACCGTCAATTTGCTCCAGCGTCATTTTTCCAGAATCTAATAAGGCACCAAAAACGATATCTCGGATATCATCACTCTCCATACGCCATTGTAAAGAATAGCGTCGTCTTAAAACATCATAAACGATTGTACCAATAGCTGCGCGATCACCTGCTCCAGCAAAGCGATGAGAAAGACCCCAATCCTTTAAAGCTTCTCCTACTGGGCGATGCTTCATTTCTATCTCTTTGAGAACATCTATTGCTGCTTGCAAACGCCCACCTAATCGCATTCATTTCTCCCATTAAAATAATAAAATTTTAAATCATCTAAAAAAATAATATTATCTTCTTCTTGCCAATAAAACCTTCTCAAAGCCATTAAAAATTTACATTCAACATTAAAATGATCTGATCATACTTTTTATAAGATCCAATATTAGAGTATCTAGATTTTTCCTTTCATCTTCTGCACATTCACTTTTTTATCTCTCTACCTCTTATACTAAAAGATACGCAGCCATCCATAAAGAACTTATTTCCGCCATGCATTACGAAAAAAATAAACTCTTTAAATAAAATTTATGAGGATTCTCTGAATAACAGAAAAAATCAAATATCTCCCATCTTTTATGGCTATCCTTCTGAAAAAATAGAAAAAATCTTCTCATAAAACTAAACAAGTTTATCTTACGTTCACCAAAAAATTAACTTTTTAGAAAATGCTTGGAACCACTATTTGGCATGACCGTTTTTACTCTACTGGCAACTGCCAGACAATTTAAAAGGAGAAAATAATGACTTATAATAATGAAAAAACAACTTCATCTAAAAGCCGTCATAACACAATGCCCTCAAACAACGGAAAGAAATCCGTCCAAAGTGATCAGACAAACACTCGCCAACGTGCGTCAAAGACAGGACGGAAGACTACAAAAAGTTAATTCTAATTTTATATAGCTTATTTCATATAGTCTTAACAGAAAGAGTTAGAGTTTTGACCTCTAATTCTTTCCTTTTTGGGATTATTACACCAAATCACAAACAGAAAAAAGTGCAGTCTCTTTTTCTTGTTCTCGGAAGATTTTATATTTATGCGATATGACATTATGCTTTTATATCTTTAAACTGGCCCACGATAGTTGGGACTCTCCCGTGTAATAGAAACATCATGCGTATGACTTTCATGGAGTCCCGCATTCGTAATACGTACAAATGTTGCTTTTTCACGAAACTCTACGAGATCTTTTGCTCCAACATACCCCATTGAAGCACGAAGTCCACCAGCAAGCTGATGTAGAACTGATGCTATAGGTCCTTTATAAGCCACCTGCCCCTCCACACCTTCAGGAACCAACTTAAGTTCATCACGAACATCATCTTGAAAATAGCGATCTGCCGATCCTCGTGCCATAGCACCAACAGATCCCATACCACGATAGGCTTTAAAAGATCGACCTTGATAAAGATAAACTTCACCAGGACTTTCTTCTGTACCTGCTAAAAGAGATCCAATCATCGCTGCACAAGCCCCACCAGCTAAAGCTTTAGCAAAATCACCTGATGCTTTGATTCCACCATCTGCAATAATGGGAATGCCCGCTTTTTCAGCAACTTCTGCGGCATTCATAATGGCTGCAAGTTGAGGAACACCGACACCAGCAACAATACGCGTTGTGCAAATAGAGCCAGGACCAATACCAACTTTTACCGCATCTGCACCACTGTCAATCAATGCCTGCGTTGCTTGAGCGGTTGCTACGTTCCCAGCAATAACAGCTGGAGAGGAAGCCATCTTTTTAATTCGTTCAACAGTTTCTAGCACATGTTGAGAATGTCCATGCGCTGTATCAATGACCAACACATCAACACCCGCGTCTATGAGGCGTTCAGCACGCTCAATCCCTCCATTCCCAACACTACTGGCCGCTGCAGCACGCAAGCGCCCTTGAGAATCTTTAGCAGCATTTGGATTTAATTTTGCTTTTTCAATATCCTTAACTGTTATCAGTCCGACACAACGATTTTGTTCATCCACAACTAATAATTTTTCAATACGATGATGATGTAAAAGATATTTTGCTTCATTAAGTTGGACATTTTCACGCACTGTGATCAAATTTTCATGCGTCATTAATTCATAAATTTTTTGTTTTGGATCCGATGCGAAACGGACATCTCTATTGGTCAAAATGCCAACAAGTCGTCCCGCTGTTTCACCTTTAACACTATTTTCAACAACCGGAATACCTGAAATGCCATGAGAGCGCATCAAATATTTCGCTTCTTCAAGTGTTGCATCTGGTCCAATTGTGACTGGATTAACAACCATACCAGATTCAAACTTTTTTACTTGTCGGACTTCTTCTGCCTGCTCTGCAGGAGACATATTACGATGAATAACCCCAAGTCCTCCAGCCTGAGCCATAGCAATTGCCAAACGCGATTCTGTTACCGTATCCATTGCAGCAGAAAGCAATGGCAAATTGAGCTTAATATCCGCTGCAATGCGCGTACTGAGATCCACTTGACTAGGCATAACAAGAGAATGACCGGGCTGTAAAAGTACATCATCAAAAGTCAGTGCCAATGCACCTGTCCCCGTTTCAACAATCTTTGCCATAGCAAAATTCCTTTTATAATAAAACACCGCAAGAAGCTTTAAAATACAACTGCGGTTCTCATACGTGGTAGATTGGCAAAAAATTATGCCATGCTACAAACAAAATGAAAAGAAAAATAAATATTTTTTTTAAGTGTGGTTTATAAAAATTTACAATTGTGATTCAATAGGTAACCAACTTATTATTTTTGCAAATGCGCGACGCCAAAAATTGCTTTCTGGCTCATGGTCAATGCTATATTTTTTTTCATTTTCAATAAAATCCCAATAAATACGATTATTATTACCAAGACGCAGATGATAGCTCATTTCCCCTGTGGTTTCTTCAGAAAACAACAAATCTAATCTTGCTGTAATGGGAGCACATTCAAAAAGAATGCCCATTTCTGTATTTAATGATGCTGATCTGGGATCAAAATTTAAAGATCCAATAAAAGCTGTTTTACGATCAATTAAAAAAGCTTTGGCATGTAAACTTGCCTTACTCGATCGAAACAACCGTAACCCATGGGTGTTGCCCTCCGCTTTTAATTCATAAAGCTTAACACCACTTTTCAACAACGCCTTACGATACGATACATAACCACCATGCACCAATGCTACATCAGTAGCTGCTAAAGAATTCGTCAGAATTTTGACATCAACACCCTTTGAAACCAAATTACTAAAATTCTGCGTTCCAACCTTACCAGGAACAAAATAAGGTGACGTAATCTGAACCGTTTTTTGGGCATTTCCAATAACCTTTGAAAGTGCCTTCATAAGCCAATTGCTTGCTTTTTTACGCAATGCTTTTTCTGGAGGGTCAGAAAGAACAACAACTTTGTCTGCTAAAAATAACCGCCTTCCTGTTTGAATAAAACAATCAAAATTAATGTGCTCTTTGACATAATCTAAATAAACTTTTGCAACCTTGGAATCCCGAAATTTTTGTAATTTATCCCTCCAATAGCTAAGATCACTTGCGCTTTTAGGAACAACCAAAGTATGAATTGGCAAAACAACAGCACTATTCCAAAAATCATCAAAAATACTTTCCACCTTTTTAACAGAGGGTCCGATTAACATCAAATCTAAATCTCGAAAATGGGATTCTTCACCAGCATCAAAATAAGAATCTGCAAGATTACGTCCTCCTACAAAAGCGATCCTACCATCAACAATAAAAGCTTTATTATGCATTCTACGTGTAACAGTAATCGCCCGTAATATAATCTCTAAACCACGGCGTAATCCACCTTTACGCGATCGTCCTGGATTAAACACTCTCACCTCGATATGAGGATGTTTATCTAGCGCAATATAAGCTGGATCACGTGCTTGAGCGTTAATATCATCCAAAAGAAGCCGTACCCGAACACCCCGATCCGCTGCCTTAACTATTTCACTTAATAATAGACGCCCTGTTAAATCATCATCCCAAATATAATACATCAGATCAAGGCTACGCCCAGCCTCTGCAGCTCCTATTGCACGAACACAAAACGCATCCAAATTGCTGATAATGAGGGAAAGGGCATCTTTATCAATCCCCAATCCATTTTCTTCCTCAGCTAATTGACTAATGATACGATCAAGCTTAGTTTCATCTTTCTGAATAGGTAGCGCATAAGAACATTGCCCCCTAGAATTTTTCATAAAACGCCCATAGGTGTAGATTGCCAACATAGATGCAATAAAAAAAAAGAGGACAAAACCAATAACAATATGTAAAAGAGTCAAAGAGGACAAACTTTCTATTTTAAGCTATCGCATCATCAGTAATGCAAACAATAATACCAATCACTTTATCTTAACCGTGTAGCAGATAAAATGCCACCTCTTGCTTAAGAGAGTATAAATTTAATATTGATGATACAAAAATTTTAGCGGTAGTATTTAAAAGTTTTTAAAAATGCCTCTCTGCTTTAATAAATGTAAACTCAACTAAAATTGTATAAACTGAAAAAGACGATTAAAATAGTTACATAAAATTTATATTTGATTTAAATCTACAAAATCATCCTCTATAGATAAATTTTACAATAAATGATTGTTTTCTTAATCCCCCCCCACGGACTTTATCAAAATCCACTCTATTTTTTTTGAAACTCATACTTGTCATGAAGAGAGATTTGTTATGAATTTTACTTTCGTTCTTGATTTCTTATTGCTCGCAATTCTTCCATTTTTCTATAAAGTGTAGAGCGACCAATATGAAGGCGGCGCGCAATCTCACTCATATGTCCTTTATAATGTTTAACCGCTTTCTCGATAATATCATGTTCCATCTCTGCAAAAGTACGCACATGCCCATCAGTATTCAAAAATTTTATAGATTCTTGTTCATTGTCTTCTTGCATATTATCCTCAATGATATTGGGAACATTCATTAATGGATTTCCCATTAATTGCGGAAAATCTCGAACAGTTAATAACGGTCCTTCACTGAGTAAAATCGCACGAAATAAAAAGTTTTCAAGCTCATTTCTATTGCCAGGCCAATCATACTGCATAAGCAAGGAAAGAGCAGATCCTGCTAAACCATGGACATGTGACCGCCCTGTTTCGGTGATAATGCGATCAATCAAACGTTGTGTGATCTCTGGAAAATCATCCCTTAATTCTCGTAAAGCAGGGACGCTAATAGACAAGTGAGAAAATTGTTCAAACAAACTATGCAAAAAAAAGTTCTCTTTAACCAAATCCTTTAAACGCGATGTTGAAATAGCAATGATCCGAAAAGGGGGAAATTCTCCTTTTGTATCCCTTTCCCTTTCTTTAAGGTAATGAGCAAACCGTTTTTGCTGTATGGGCTCAAGTCGATCAATATCACAAAGGCAAAGTGTCCCTTTTTCAAGAGAAGAAACCAATGGTAGGAATTCTTTAAACCACTGCTGATTTTCTTCTTCTGGATCAACGATGGCTGAACATTGAAAGCGAATAAAAACACCTTCCGAGAATAATCCCTCATGATGAATAATCCGAGCTAATGTCTCACGTCCTGTTCCAACTTCCCCCTCTATCAAAAGATTCTGTAAAGAAGTTGCTGCTTGTCTCGATTGTTCTAACACTACCTGCATAGCTCTACTTTTTATGCAAAGATCAGAAAACCGTAAATGATTCTCTTTTTTTCGCCGAATATCTCGAACTTCACGCTCCAAGGCAGAAATAAGAGCAAGAATATCCAAAGTAACCCTTACGCGTAATAATGTTACTGGGTGGATCCAATAATCAATAGCTCCAGCTGTTAAAGCTTTCTGGAGTAAATTCTGATTCTCTTGTTGTGCTATAACGACAATAGGAACAGAAACACCAGCAACTCTAATCATTTTAATCAAATCGCTCACACTCAAATCACTCATAACGACATCAAGGAGTGCAAGCACAATGTTTTTACGCCTGTGTAAAAGATCAATCGTACGGAGACCATTTTCTGCTTCAATGACACGATAACCAAAACCTCGCAGCATAGCAGAAAGTTCTATACGTCTTCCATAATCTTCACTCGCAACAAGAATGGGACCAACCATAATGTCAATAATCTCCTTTGAGACTACTCAGCAGCTTAATATAAAAATTGTTGTAAACCATAAGAAATATTTCACCTCTTGTGTTTCACTTACGAACTTCATCAAGCTGTTAATTAAATACAACATTAAGGCATTTTTTTCCATTTTTTTGCTTTTTCATTGATTTTCATTAAATTTTTCATATTGACTCATGGGGGAATTTAATAATGTTATAAAAACTAGAGAGCAAAATAATCTAAATAGAGTGCAATAAATGAAACATACCTATCATATTTTATGTCTTACAATTACCACCTTGCTGTTAAGTGCCTGTAGCTTTTCGCAATATTATAACTCAAATATGCCAACTGGAATTGATGGAAAATGGGTTGATGAGAATGGTATTATTTCTTCTTTCCACAATGGTGTTTTTGAAACGCGTGCAGCAGATACAGAAGAAAAACTATCAGAAGGGGCATATAATTATCTCAATGCCCAAAATATAGAAATTGAAATACGCTCTATTCTCCGTGGAACAATTTCTAGAGTCAATTGTACAATGTCATATGACGCCACACAACTTCTCTGCACCTCACATACAGGAGCACAATTTTTCCTTAAGCGGAAATCTTAAACAAAGTACAAGGGAAGCCTCTCTTAAGAACAGAGGGAGCACATACATTAAGCAGGAGGTGATCTTTTCTCCTCCTGATAGAAGATCCTCTCTAAAATACGCAAAGAGACTGATATAATCTTTACCTTGAAAATTTTCTAAACATTATGAAATGCGTAAAATAATCATTTTCTTCCACAAAATATCCGTAAAGCCACCTTACAATAAAATTGTTACTTTGTACCATTCAATCTATTTTAACCTAAAATAACATTTTATTTGATAGAGAACTTTAATCTAAGCAGCGCCAATGCGCAAAAGATCATGAAAATGAACAATTCCTATCGGTTTTTTATCTTCAACTACGAAAAATGCACCAATATGATGATCATTAATAAAAGCTGTTGCTGCACCAACAAGTGTATTTGGTTTTACAACTTTAGGAGCCTTGGTCATCACCTCGTCAACATTAAATTTTGATAAATTAAAATGCATGTTACGTGCAAGGTCGCCATCGGTTACAATTCCGATTAGTTCGCCTTCTTGATTCACAACACCAACACAACCAAAATGCTTTTCCACCAAAACATTCATCGCTTCAGTCATAGATGTTCCCTGCATAACCAAAGGAATATTATCACCCTCATGCATAATATCACACACGTATTTAAGGCTTGCACCAAGAGAACCACCAGGATGATATATTTTGAAATCCGTTGCGGTAAAACCACGCATTTCTAAAAGAGAAACCGCTAATGCATCTCCCATTGCCAATTGCATAATTGTTGAAGTGGTAGGAGCTAAACCATGGGGGCAAGCCTCTTCTATCTTTGGTAATAATAAAACAATATCAGCTTGTCGTCCTAATACAGAGTACTCACTTGATGTCATCGCAATAAGGGGGATGCGAAAACGCGCCGCATAACTCATGATACCACTTAACTCTTGAGTTTCACCAGACCATGATAAAGCAAGAATAACATTATCAGATCCAATCATACCAAGATCACCATGATTGGCTTCTGCAGCGTGAACAAAAAAGGCAGGCGTTCCAGTTGAGGCTAAGGTTGCTGCAATTTTTGTCCCTATATGACCACTTTTCCCAAGACCAGTAATGACCACATGTCCACGAGCATTTCTAATAGTTTGAACGGCCGCTTCAACAGAAGAAGAAAGAGTTCCCAGAAGAGATTTTTCAAGGGCTTCAAGCCCCTGCTTTTCACTGGCAAGTGTTTTAAGCGCTGATGCAACTGCACCTTGCAAAGCCATATGAGTAGAGGGTGTTATCATAATAAAATTCGATCAATAAAATTAAATGAGAGATCTATATCATTTTTCAACATTAATGGTTTCCAGTAAATTTTTCAATGAGGCAGAAACATGGCTGTGCATATCAGCGCGTGCCAAAGAAAATGCAACGTTGGCTTCAATGAAACCAGCTTTAGAACCGCAATCAAAAGTGCGCCCTTCTATTTGCAAACCCCAAAAATCTTGCTCATTTGAAAGCCGTATCATAGCATCTGTTAATTGAATTTCATTTCCTGTTCCTCGTTCTTGAGTGGAAAGAATATTAAAAATTTCTGGCTGCAAAATATAACGTCCATTGATGTACAAATTTGATGGTGCCGTTCCTAACACTGGTTTCTCTACCATTTTTGTGATTTTAAAACCATTTGCAATCTGTTTACCTTTGCCAACTATACCGTATTTATGTGCTTCTTCAAGATCGCATTCCTGAACGGCAATAATATTTCCCCCACCCACCTTTTCATAAAGACTAATCATCTCAGAAAGACATCCCTTTTTGGCTTGAATCAGCATATCGGGTAATAACAAAGCAAAAGGTTCCCCTGCAACTAATTCACGCGCACACCAAAGAGCATGCCCTAATCCCAAAGGTTGCTGTTGCCGAGTGAAAGAAGTTGACCCTGGTAATGGCTGTAAACGGTATAAATGTGCAAGATCTTCTTTCTTTCCACATTCAGCTAGTGTCGTGTATAACTCAACTTGCGCATCAAAATAATCCTCAATGACTGCTTTGTTACGTCCAGTCACAAAAATAAAATGCTCAATACCAGCCTCCCTCGCCTCATCCACAACATATTGAATGACAGGTTTATCAACAACTGTTAGCATTTCTTTAGGAATTGTTTTTGTCGCAGGAAGAAAACGCGTACCAAGACCTGCTACTGGAAATACAGCTTTCCGGATTTTACGCACACTCACCCTCCTCAATGAATTCATATATTTTTTGTTTTATTTAACATATGTTTTTACGAAATGGTAAAAAAGATATCTTATTGTTTTGATTATCATTATAATGGACAATCAAAAATGTAAAAGAGAATATGAAAATTTATTGCAAGGATTAAAACGAATTATTTATTTCAGTTTTCTCCTCTTCTTGATCATATTATCGATTAAACTAAATACAAAATAAAGTTATTGCACACCTAATAAATTGAATATTAATGGGGATTTCAAAATGCAAAAAACAGAATTGAAGACTTTCTCTTTTTTAGAGAAGTCAAAAACTTGGAGAACTCTTCTCACTGGCTCTGCCGTTATTTTTTCTGCTTTTTTAATGTTTTTTGTATCCCTTTCATATGCTGATAGCGGATTTAAACACTGGATTAAAGAATTTAAAAAAATAGCTATTGCTCACAATATTACCCCTTCTACGTTTCATATGGCATTTAAAGGTGTTAATGCCATTGATCCAGAAGTTCTAAAAAGCGCCGCATACCAACCAGAATTTGTTGCTCCTTCATGGAACTATTTCGATAATCGCGTCCATGATATTGCAATTGTAGAAGGACGGCGCCAAACTCAAAAATGGAACAAATGGCTTCTTCAAATTGAAAAACGTTTTGGTGTTGACCGCAATATTCTGCTTGCTATTTGGTCAATGGAAAGCAACTATGGGAAAGTTTTAGCCAATAAAAGTGTAATGCGTGATACCATTCGCTCTCTTGCAACTCTAGCCTATGCTGATAAAAAACGTGCAAAATATGCATATACACAGCTGATTGCTGCTATGAAAATTCTACAAAGTGGCGAAATTAAACGCTCTCAACTCACTGGATCTTGGGCCGGTGCATTGGGGCATACACAATTTATTCCAAGCAGTTATCTCGCCTATGCAGTTGATATGGACCAAGATGGACGGCGTGATATCTGGAACTCTGTTCCAGATGCTCTGGCTACTGCTGCTAACCTTCTCCACAAAAATGGCTGGCAACCTAATCTTATTTGGGGAGTAGAGGTAAAAGTGCCGCAGGGGAAAAACCTTCCTGAAGGGTGGTATTCCTTTGAACAATGGAAAAAATTAGGTGTAAAACACGCAAATGGGCGTCCTCTTCCTACATTAGCTGAACAAGCAATATTAAAATATCCAGATGGAGCAAAAGGACCTATATTTTTAGTCACAAAAAATTTCTTTGTTCTGAAACATTATAATAATGCAGATCGTTATGCGTTTGCTGTTGCTCTTCTAGCTGATCGCATCGCTGGACATCCTAGATTGGTGCATGATTGGCAAAGACCTTTTCAACCTCTTACTTTCCAAGAATGCAAAGAACTGCAATCTCGCTTAAGTGCACTGGGCTATTATAAAGGGAATGTTGATGGAAAAATCGGAACAGCTTCTCGCGAAGCAATTAAAGCCTTTCAACTACGTCACGGTCTAAAAGCAAATGGATATCCGTCATCTCAAGTGCTTTTTCTCCTTCGCAAACAATAATGGAGACTAAGGTTTTGTCTTCTGTTCGCCTGATATACTTGACATTATTGCTAATTTCACTTTCTATTGTGGGGATCATACAGCCATCCCCAAGTAAAGCAACGAACTTCTTCAAATGGTTATCACAACATAACAAACAGACGCAACAACCACCGCAAATTATAGAACAAAAAATAGACAAGCCGCAAAAAAAGATCGTAACACAAAAAAATATACAAAAGCTAAAAAATGAGAATGCAAAGCGCATTCTTGTCATAGGGGATTTTACAGCTTCTGCTGTTGCCGATGCACTTAAGAAGTTTTTTATAAATAATAGCGATATCGTTATCATGAACAACACAATGCCAGCTTCCGGCTTAGTTCGAACGGATTATTATTCTTGGCAAAGCAATATTTCTAAACTCATTGATCAAAATAACCCCGATGTTATTATCATGATGATCGGTGCAAATGATAATCAACCAATCACAGACTCTTATAGCACAATTAACACAGATCAATCAGAATGGATGCACATCTACAAACAAAGAGTTATCGAAATTGCTGAAAGTCTTCGTGCCTCTAGAAAATCATGGATATGGATAAGTCAACCTGCCTTTAGAAATGACCTTTTGACACAAAAAATGAAAATTTTTAATGCGCTCTATAAACAAGAAACAGAAACAGCAGGAGGATATTTCCTCGATATCTGGAGCGGCTTTAGTGATGAAGAAGGAAATTTTTCTTTTTCAGGCTATGATATTAATGGAAAAATAACCAAATTACGCACCAATAATGGCATGCATTTCACCTCTGAAGGAAAGAAAAAACTTGCCTCTTATTTAGAAAAACCATTGAAAAATATTTTAAATTTTTACGCCTTTTCTCATGAAAATCCTTACTCAACCGATCAAGCTATTCAAAAACTTATACAAGAATCAGAGAATAAAGAGCAGAGTAATATTATGCGTCAGCCTCCAATGAGCCTCGATGATATGGCACAACAAAACACTCAGCTTTTAGGCAAACGAAAGTCAAGTTTTATAAAAAAATCATGGTTTCCACCAAATGGGCATCAAAAAGATCGAGCTGATAATTTTTCTTTCCCATAATGTCTCTTTAAAAGACAAATTCTAATTTCCTCCATAAACAAAAAGCGAATAAGGTAAAAAACACTGTTTACAGAGCTATAATGAAGAGAATTTTTGCATAAATCACAACTGCATTTTTCGAATAATATGAAAACGGTATGGTATTAAGCATACCGTTATATCTTATAGTCCACGTTTGTTAATCATTGCCTCTGGTAAAGGCATCCGTCCCCGAAAAGCTTTATAAAGCTCCTCTGGATCACGACTTCCCCCAGCAGAGTAAATAAAACGTTTCAACTTATCAGCAAGCTCTGAATTAAAAACATCTCCCGTTTCTTCAAAAGCCTGAAAAGCATCAGCATCAAGGACTTCCGACCACATATAAGAATAGTAACCAGCGGCGTAACCATCACCTGAAAATATATGCGTAAAATGTGGAGGACGATGGCGCATAATAATTGTATCAGGCATTTGCAGCTTTTCTAATTCTTGGCGTTCAAACACTGTTGGATCAGTTACCGTTTGTCCTTTATGAAAAGCCATATCTACAAGAGCTGATGAAGTAAATTCAACTGCTGCAAAGCCAGCATTAAATGTCTGTGCTGACAAAACCTTATCCATTAATACTTGCGGCATAGGATGTCCTGTTTTTGCATGCGTAGCATAAGTTTGTAAAATCTCTGGTACAGTTAACCAATGTTCATAAAGTTGAGAAGGCAGCTCAACAAAATCACGCGAAACCGATGTTCCCGATACAGATGGCCATGTGACATCAGAAAGCAAACCATGCAATGCATGCCCAAATTCGTGGAAAAGCGTACGCGCATCATCAAGTGATAAAAGAGCAACCTCCCCTTTAGAAGGTTTAGCAAAATTACAAACATTGTAGATAATAGGCTTTTGTCCGCCATCCAATTTATATTGTGATTGCAAACTACTCATCCACGCACCGGACCGTTTTGAAGAACGTGCAAAATAATCACCAATGAAATGCCCAAGTAGACTTCCATCAGACTTTTTTACTTCCCACAAACGTGCATCAGGATGCCAAAGTGCAACAGCGTTTTTTTCTTCAAATGTAATGCCAAAGAGTTTTTCTGCTACCCCAAAAGCCGCTTTAATCATACGATCAAGCTGAAAATAATATTTAATCTCAGCGCTATCGAAAGAAAGTTGTTCAGTGCGAAGTTTTTCAGCATAATACCGCCAATCCCAAGCAGCTAAAGATTCATTGCTGCCCTGATTGTTGGCAAAATTTTGTAATTCAATTTGCTCAGTAGAAGCCTTCGCTCTTGCGCGCTCCCATACAGGCATAAGCAAATCCATAACGGAATCAACACTTTTAGCCATGGTATTATCGAGTTTCAAATCTGCGAAAGATTTATATCCTAATAATTTAGCCTGCTCATCTCGAAGCGCAACAATCTCTACAATAATTGTTTTATTATCATTCTTATTATTATTTTCACCACGTTTAGCCCAAGCTTGGAATGCAACCTCACGCAAATCACGACGATCAGAGAATTTTAAAAAAGGTTCAACAATCGAACGTGCTAGTGTTAATGCATACGCTTCTTCATTACCTCTTTCACACGCAATTTCCTTCATTGAATCAATGAGATCTTGCGGTAAACCAGATAAATCGGTCTGTTTTAAAAACAGAATCCATTCAGCTTCATCATTTAAGACATTTTGTCCAAAAGTAGCATTTAAAAAAGCAAGTCTTTCATTAATTTCCAAAAGCCGTTTCTTAGCTTTTTCATCGAGTTTTGCCCCATGACAAACAAACTTTTTCCACCATAATTCAAGAACACGTGTTGTTTCACTCTCAAATATGCCCAGCTGCGACTGTTTATAAAGCGCATCTATTTTCGCAAATATCCGTGCATCCATCATCATTTTTGAAGAATAACGAGAAAGTTTTACAACGAACTCTTGCTCTAGCTGTTGAATTAATACATTCGTATGAGCACTGGTGCGCAAGAAAAATATTGAACAGACACGATCAAGCGCTTTACCACAAAGCTCAAAAGGCTGCAAAAAATTCTCAAGCGTTGGTGGTTCTTGCACCATCGCAATCGCCTCTAGTTCTTCTTCGGCTTCTTGAAGTGCCTGTTCAAAAGCGGGTTTAAAATCTTCATCACTGATAGAAGAAAAATCAGGAAGACCTGAAAATCCCTTCCAGTCCAGCACTGCTGCTTTTGTCATAATACTTTATGTCTCCATTATAAATTTAAGCTGTAATGATTATCTTTACGACACAAATTGATAATATACTAAAACTATTTTGTGAGTTTCAAAACGGCCTTTCCAAACGCTATTGAATAAAAAACCTAGAAATCGTAGAATTCTTTCATTTCAAAACATATTATATTGGAGAAATAAAGATTATTCGCTCGCACACCACAATAGAATTGCATATTAATAAAAACACTTGAAGAAAGGCATAATCTCCACTCTTTACAAAATATTGCTGTAGATTCTTTTGAAAATCACAAAACTACATTAAAGAAATGATGGTAAAAATCAGAACTGATTTTTATATTATATTATCCTCAAATTAAGCTGTATTCTCGTTTTAGTGATTCAGAAATTTGTTTATAACTTATAATTCACCCTTGACTTTACTTAAAATATTAACAATTGGGAATATAGCTGGGGAGTTTTTTTTAAAATCTTCCATAAACTTTTATTTTTATCTCATCTATTATCTAGATTTACAACTCTCCAACTCTTCAGGAGGTACTTTATCATGACTGAAATTAAAACGACCTTCGACTTCAAAAATTTTTCTCCTGAAGCTCTCGCTGAAAAGTTAAAAAATCAGCATTTTGCAGACTCTATTGATATCATCAATGACCTCGATATCATGGAACGTGTAACCATTCTTAGTCTTCTGCCTCTTGATTATGTTATCGAACTTTTTGATAAACCAGAGCTTGAGCAACCTGCTTCTATCCTAGAACTTCTCCCTATAAATCGTGCTGTTGAAATTCTTGATGGCATGTCTGCCGATGCTGCTGCAGACGTCTTTCAAGAAATGGATAAAGAAACCCGCACACGACTTTATGCCTTGCTTAAACCCTTAACGCGCGCTGAACTTAAAAAACTTACCAGTTATCCTGATCATACAGCAGGGGCACTGATGACAACAGAATTTATAGCCGTTCCTTCAAACTGGACTATACAAAAAACTTTGGATCACATTCGTGAGGTCGAGCGAACACGTGAAACCGTTTATACCAGCTATGTAATTGACCCTAAAACAGGTATTCTTCTCAAAGCTGTTTCACTGCGTAACCTTATTCTTGCCTCACCTGATGAACAAATTCTTAATGTCCCTACTCATGACTCGCCCATTACAATATCGCCCTTCACACATCATGAAGACATCGCACGCCTTTTCCAGCGCCATGATCTTCTCTCTGTGCCTGTAGTTGATGAAAGTAACCATGTCATTGGCATTGTAACCGTCGATGACGTGCTTGATACTATGGTTGATGAGATGAATGAAGATGCCTATAAATTTGGGGGTATGGAAGCGCTTAATAAGCCCTATATGCAAATTAAGTTTCCTGAAATGATGAAAAAACGCGGCGGATGGCTCGCTTTACTCTTTGTCGGTGAAATGCTGACAGCAAGTGCTATGCAACATTTCGAAACAGAACTCGAAAAAGCGATTATTCTTACACTGTTCATACCTCTCATTATGAGCTCAGGAGGAAATTCCGGCTCACAGGCTACATCCCTTATTATCCGTGCATTGGCTTTACGTGAACTCACGTTGAAAGACTGGTGGAAAGTGTTCATTCGTGAAATTCCAACAGGACTATCTCTTGGTCTCTTACTCGGAATTATTGGCATTACGCGCATTGCTCTTTGGCAACAATTCGGTATCTACGACTATGGGCAACATTGGATTGCTGTTTCGACAACAGTAGGTACAGCTTTAGTCGGAATCGTTACCTTTGGTTCTCTTTCTGGATCTATGCTGCCTTTTATTCTTAAAGGTTTAAAATTTGATCCAGCAAGTGCTTCTGCGCCTTTTGTGGCAACTTTAGTAGATGTCATGGGCATTATAATCTATTTTTCTGTAGCTTCCATCATTTTGTCAGGAACTCTTCTTTAAACATGTAAAGTAAAAACTCTTTCTTCTGGAAAGACTTTGTCATGTAACCTAAGATCTTTCCAGAAGAGAATAAGCTCCATTAATTTATTTTCTAGTGCACCGCTCCATAGACAATTTATTATTTTATTGAATAACAGCTCTGAATATCGTAAATTTGCCTCATCATAAAGCTTCTCATATTAAATGAATCAAAGTTATCTTCTTGCCTGTCACAAACGGGATTGGTGTATAGCTAAAAACTATTCAAGGAAAAAATTAAATACTTCTTATATCCTCTCTCTCGCATCAAAAACTGTTGCAATATTGACAGCTGAGAAAGAATAATAATGATATGCTCAATAGGCTTTATATTTCTTCACAACGGTGTTGATAGTATACTATTCGCGTATATTATATCATTTATGAGCCCTATCATGAAATTGATGTAGTGTACGTTCAAAAATCTCTCTTAAGTACATGAATATGCAACAACAAGTCTAGTCTGTTTAAAGCGTTCTGTTTGGCATGAAAAGCATACTCCTATTAGAGAATGCGATTAACAAAAGTGTGAGGCAATGCACTATCCCTATGATTTAAAGATATTGCTTAGATGCTTTTGAAATCATAAATTTGGCTTAACGGCAAAGATAAGAATTTTCTTTTGATGCCTTCATATTCTTTCTAAATAAGACTGTATTCCGGTTTCATAAATAAATAAAACAGATATAACTCTTGCCCTAATCTGGCATACAAAAGCTAGAACTTCTTATAAAATGCTTAATCGTCTCAATATTTATCTCAAATACACGGTTGCATTAGATCTGGATTTTGATTGACAAGTTATAGAATAAGAAAAAGCTTTGTTAGAATAAAAATGTCGTACAGTCGTCAATAAATTAGCTATGGATTGAGAGATCTTCCGGATTTTTATCAATCTCTTTGCAAAACGACAACAATAATACAGCTAGCTTTATACTTACTTATTCTTACAAGCGTTCATATAAATTTCTTACATCATATTGATAAAAATAAAATTGACAGTGATTTTTATGGACAATTCTTAGCTCGAGAATAGAACATCCGTACTATAAAAAACTTTTTACGAAGCTCCAGCAATTGAAGCTTAATAGAGCCTTAAAGACTTGGATGAGTAGTTTTACCATAAAAATATTACCTCCATCTTCCAAAATTATAAAAAAACATGTAAAAGGTTTTGTAATAGTCAGGCAAAGAATGTAAAGACTCTGCCTCAAATGAAATTTCATTAAACGAAAAGAAGAAAATTTATGCAATTGCGTAACATTGCCATCATTGCCCACGTTGACCATGGGAAAACAACGCTTGTAGACGGACTACTCAAGCAATCAGGAAACTTCCGTGATAATCAGCGTACAAGCGAACGTATGATGGATTCAAACGATATTGAAAAAGAACGTGGTATTACAATCCTAGCGAAAGTGACATCTGTTGTTTGGAAAGATACTCGAATTAATATTGTTGATACACCAGGACACGCCGACTTTGGTGGAGAAGTTGAACGCATTCTAAATATGGTTGATGGAGCCATTGTACTTGTTGATGCTGCTGAAGGACCAATGCCACAAACAAAATTTGTTGTTGGCAAAGCATTGAAAGTGGGGTTGCGCCCTATTGTTGCTATTAATAAAATTGACCGACCTGATGCACGCGTTGATGAAGTCATTAATGAGGTTTTTGACCTTTTCGCTGCTCTTGATGCAACCGACGAACAGCTTGATTTTCCTATTCTTTATGGATCTGGACGCGATGGATGGATGGCTGAAGCCCCTGAGGGACCAAAAGATCAGGGATTAGGTCCTTTATTTGATCTTGTGACGCAGCATGTCCCTTCTCCTAGTGTAGCAGAAGGACCGTTTCGCATGATTGGAACTATTCTTGAAGCGGATCCGTTTTTGGGACGAATTATTACAGGACGGATTCATTCTGGCTCTCTAAAACCCAACCAAAATGTCAAGGTTCTTGGACAAGATGGAAAACTTTTAGAAACTGGGCGTATTTCAAAGATTTTGGCATTTCGTGGCTTAGAACGGCAACCTATTGAAGAAGGAAGTGCTGGTGATATTGTTGCGATTGCAGGTCTACAAAAAGGTACCGTTGCTGATACTTTCTGTGATCCTACTGTTAATGAACCCCTTACTGCCCAACCAATTGATCCTCCTACTGTTACTATGAGTTTTCTCGTCAACGATAGTCCCCTTGCTGGAACTGAAGGCGATAAAGTAACAAGTCGTGTCATTCGTGACCGATTGTTAAAAGAAGCAGAAGGCAACGTCGCTCTTAAAATTGAAGAATCAGCCGATAAAGATTCTTTCTACGTTTCAGGACGAGGAGAATTACAACTTGCAGTTCTCATTGAAAATATGCGCCGTGAAGGATTTGAGCTTAGTGTTTCACGCCCACGTGTTGTTATGCAAAAAGATGAAAATGGAATAACTCTTGAACCAATCGAAGAAGTTGTTATCGATGTTGATGAAGAATATTCCGGTACTGTTGTACAAAAAATGTCTGAACGTAAGGGCGAAATGGTGGAATTACGCCCTTCTGGGGGTAATCGTGTCCGACTCGTTTTTTATGCGCCAACCAGAGGACTCATTGGTTATCAATCTGAACTTTTAACGGACACACGTGGTACAGCAATTATGAATCGCCTTTTCCATGCTTATGAACCTTATAAAGGAGACATTGCTGGTCGTGTTAATGGTGTTATGATTTCAAATGACAATGGTGAATCTGTCGCTTATGCTCTTTTTAATCTTGAAGATCGTGGACCTATGATCATCGATGCGGGTGTGAAAGTCTATCAAGGTATGATTATTGGCATCCACTCACGAGATAATGACTTAGAAGTTAATGTGTTAAAAGGAAAAAAACTCACCAACATGCGCGCTTCCGGAAAAGATGAAGCCGTAAAGCTAACGCCCCCTATTAAAATGACATTAGAACGTGCCTTATCGTGGATACAAGATGATGAACTTGTAGAGGTAACCCCTAAAAATATTCGTCTCCGCAAACTCTATCTTGATCCTAATGAACGTAAACGTTTTGAAAAAACACGTGCATCAATTTTAAGCTAATTTCATAATCTCTTTGGTAAAATATTTATAAAATATTTAATTGTATTGAGCCTCACTATATCCCAGAAAGGATGTCTCTATGAATATTAAGGAAATACCCGTAGGCAAAAATCCACCAGAAGATATTAACGTTATTGTGGAAGTCTCCCTTGGTGGTCAACCAATAAAATATGAGATGGATAAAAAGTCGGGCGCATTATTTGTTGACCGTTTTCTTCATACATCAATGGTTTATCCTGGAAATTACGGTTTTGTCCCCCATACACTTTCAGATGATGGTGATCCTATTGATGTCCTTATCTGTAATACCCGTCCACTTATGCCTGGTTGTGTTATCAATGTTTGCCCCATCGGAGCTCTGATGATGGAAGATGATGGTGGTAAAGATGAAAAAATTATTGCCATTCCCACTCCAAAATTAACAAAACGCTATATCAATATTCATAACTATACAGATCTTCCCGAAATTACACTCAAACAAATTGAACATTTCTTTGAGCATTACAAAGATTTGGAACCTGGAAAATGGGCTAAAATTGAAGGATGGCGTGATAAAAACTTTGCTCATGAATTAATTAAACAAGCTGTTGAGCGCAATAAAAAAATATAACGATTTTAATAAAATAAAGCCTGTTTTTTAATAGGCTTTATTATTTATTTTTTCTACGAGATTCAATCTCTAAAGGATTGCCATATCTGCTTTAGCTCTTCTAAATGTGTTGAAAAGTAAAGTTGTTTGTAGCGAGATATTGCACCGTTTTTCAGAGAAATAGAAGAAGATGGTATTTTCCACTGCTTCGCAAGAAATTTAATGAGAGCTTTATTCGCTTTTCCATCTTCAGGAACAGCACGAAGGCGTATAACCAGATATTGTTTTTCACCGTCCCTACATTCAACCCCTATTATTTTGTCAACGGATGATTTGGGAATGAGATATACAAACAAAATCAAGTTATTTTTATCAACTTGATAAAACATGTATTCGCCTCAAGTAATATTTCTATAAATACATGTTTGCGTAAACACGCCACATGAAAGTACGAATAAAATAAATAATAATGAACACTACAATAGGTGAAATATCAATTGTTCCAAAATTTGGTAAAATTTGCCGTACACGGCTTAGAACAGGATTTGTAAGACGATATAGAAAGCTTCCTATCAAAACAACAAAGCGATTGCGCGAATTTATGATATTAAAGACATAAAGCCAAGAAAAAATGACACTAGCGATTAAAATATCAATATAAATATCAAAAATCAAATCAATCGTTCGAAGCAATGCATAAATCATGCGTCATCCCTTTCAATCAAGGAAACAGAAGAGCGTATAGAAAACCTTCATTAAAGTAGGTTTATGTACTAAAAAATGGTTTTATACTTCAATACTCTTTTTTCTTGAATAAAAACCAGACATCTAAATTCTTCATCTCTCTATTTAATGACGATGCAGCTAGAAAACAAATATCAAAATTAAAAATAGCACATGAAAATAGAAGAAACAGCAAAAAATCTGAATATCCCTTATAGGATTAATCTTAAACCTCATCGTTTTAATTATTAATATATAAAAGACAAACTAACTAAAAACGGCCTTTTAAAGGCCGCTTTTATTTTATTTTTAAAATTATTTCTGCAAAGCAGTCAAACGGTTAAGAGCACTGCTAAAACCATTGAGCTGAACAAATAAATCATTCAAAGCTGGTTCACCTGCAGCAGCAATTGTCATTGCCAACTTTAACTGTTTTCCAGAACGTAAAGCTGCTACGTGATTTTTGTCAAAAACGACAGGAACCATGCAACCTGCTGGTACACAAGTCCGAATACCAGTTTCGATAACAGCTTTTCCCTCATCAACTTGTAAACGAACAGGCTTAGAAACCAAAATACCAAAAGGAACTGTTAAATTACCAGATACAACACCCTCAGCATTGAGAATAAGGCTCATAGCCACAACAACACGCCCCTGCTCATTTACTTCTTGACGGTGCATAAAACAAATTCTTTTCCCTTCTTGTATACCACAATTAATAGTCCACAAACCGTAAGTTTCAGTCAAAGAAGAAGCTCCATTTGGCAATGTCGCTGCCGCATCTTTTGATGCAGGAGTTTTTGAATTTGTCGCAAATGCAACAGATGAAATACTCAAGAGAGTAAAAACTATAAGTAAATTAAATAATTTTTTCATTTTATATTCCTGTTCTTTACATAAAAGAGAAACATGTTTATTATTTATAAATGATATAAAGCGTCTTAATAAAAAAGCTTTCTCATAATCATATAGCTTTTATAATGGTCTAAGGCTACCTCGAAATTCGCTGACAACTTTCATATAGACATGCTTTTTAAAAGAAACAGCGATCAACGGAAGGTTTTCTAGATCAATCCATTTCCATTGATCGAATTCTGCTTTATTGCCATCTGGTGGCGGATTAATCGTAATTTCAGAAAGCTTTCCCGTAAACTGGAAAGCAAACCACTTTTGTATTTGTCCACGATATTTATTGCTTAATGTACACCCAATAAGTTCTTGTGGAAAATCATAGTGGAACCAATTTTGTGCTTCTTTAATCAACTTTACAGATCGAATACCCGTTTCTTCATAAAGTTCACGATATGCTGCATCTAACGGTTTTTCATCTTCATCAATCCCTCCTTGAGGAAGCTGCCAACGATGAGATATGTCAATATCTGCATGAATGGGCGTCATTAAACGACGCCCAACCCAAACTTTACCCTCATGATTAAAGACAACAATCCCAACACATTTGCGATATGGAAGAATCTTCAAATTAATACCTGCATCCATTTAATATTCCTCAAAATCGCAAGCTATAGATATCATTTCTCACTTTAACACATCCTTATTGGGATCTGGTGGAAATGCTGCATTTGCCATTTCACCTCGTAACAGCTTATAGGCCTCATTCAATTGAATATCATCTTTAGGGTCTTTCGGAACAAAAGCAGCTGAACCAGATCCTTTATTACTCTCTCGTTTTCCTTTGATATGTCCTTTTAATGTAGACTCACCGACTTTTACATCATAACCCTTATATTTTTCAGGGAGTGGTTGTTCTACAATAATATCAGGCGTGATCCCTGTTCCTTGAATAGAAGTGCCAGATGGCGTGTAATAAAGTGCTGTTGTTAAGCGTAAAGCTCCATTTTCACCCAAAGGAATAATTGTTTGAACAGATCCTTTACCAAAAGACTGCGTCCCTAAAATTGTTGCACGACGATGATCTTGTAATGCACCCGCAACAATTTCAGAAGCACTTGCCGAACCACCATTAATAAGGACAATGAGCGGTTTTCCATGGATAACATCACCTGGCTTCGCATCAAATCTTGTCACATCACTCTTTTTGCGCCCACGAGTCGACACAATTTCACCTTTATTGAGAAAAGCACTCGAAACATTAACAGCTTGATCTAAAAGCCCACCAGGATTAAGTCGCAAATCAAGAACGTAACCTTTTAGCTTATCTTCAGGAATTTTAGATTGGATATCTTTAATTGCCGCCAGAAGATTACCTAATGTCTGCTCAGAAAACTGGATAACCCTTAAATATCCAATATCGCCCTCAACCCGATACTTCACCGCTTTTACCTTGATAATATCACGAACAATCTTCACTTCAAATGGCTTATCAACGCCAGAACGAATAATTGTTAAGGTAATTGGTGTTCCAGGAGCACCTCGCATCTTATTAACAGCTTCATTCAATGTTTGACCATTCGTTTGTACATCATCAATTTTTGAAATAAGGTCTCCTGCTAAAATACCTGCTTTTGAAGCGGGAGTATCATCCATTGGTGAAACAACTTTAATCAAGTTTTTTTCCATAGTGACCTCAATACCAAGACCTCCGAACTCTCCTTTCGTAGAATCCCGCATATCCTTGGCTTCTTCAGCATTCAAATAAGATGAATGAGGGTCCAGTGATGTGAGCATGCCATTGATAGCATTTTCAATAAGCTTTTTATCATCTGGAACTGTAACGTACTGCATACGCACGCGCTCAAAAACATCGCCAAATATAGCTAGCTTTTTATATGCATTATCTTCATTATTCGCAGCAACAGACTGCACCATAATCATTGAACAGGCGCCGAGCAATACCCCAGCGACCAAAAGAATAACTTTACGAATCATTTTGGCTCCTTCTTATTTTTTCAGTCTGCCACCAAGGAGTTGGATTTACAGGTTTTCCCTGCTTTCTAAACTCAATGTAAAGCATTGGAGAAGTTTTTCCTATATCCAATGCAACACTGTTTGAAATAAATTGCATCTCCATTATACCCAGAGGCTCACCAGAAAGGACAAACTGCCCCTGTTTTACATTAATTCTCGACATTCCAGTAAGAATAATATGATAACCATTTCCAACATTGAGAATAATTAACTGTCCGTAAGAACGAAATGGCCCAGCAAAAGCAACAAAAGCATCTACAGGTGATATAACAACAGCTCCTGACTCTGTTTCTATCGTTTCACCAAAGCGCGTAATCTGCGAATTTTTGTTAGAGTGATGTATTCTTTTTCCTGAAACAGGAAAAAGTAAAGAACCTTTTCGGCTTTCAAAATTGGACTGTTCTAACAATTGCAAACTTTTCCGTACCTGTACTGATGCATCAGAGCTAAGTTTTGACTGACGGTCGAGCTCTAAAATCAATTCTTCCAAAGACTGCGCTTTTTTAGCAAGAGCAATATTTTTTTGTTGCTGTTCTGTCAGTTCTTTTTCTGATTTTTTTTGTAGTTTGTTTTTTTTGTCTAATAAAAGCTCTAGACGTTTTCGCTGCTCTGCTTGATTTTGCAGTTTTGTCTTTAATGCCGTATATTCCGTAGTAATGGAATTACTCAAATTGGTCAACTCCTTGAGTTTCTGTGTTAAATCTCGTGTTTTCTCTTGCATCTGAGGAATAACAGTACCTAATAAAACAGAACTACGTATAGAAGCCAACGCGTCCTCTGGCTGTATCATAAGAGCAGGAGGTGGATTCAATCCCATACGTTCCAAAATTGCAAGAACTTCCGCAAATTCAGTGCGACGATTTTTTAAACTTTGATAGACTTGTACCCGCTCTTCTATCATTTTTTTAAGCTTTTCTTCCCTTTTAGCAATATCATCTGCTACTGTACGTTCTTCTTTAGCCGCCTTTATGAGTGCATCACTCAAAACACGTTGATCTTTTTTTAAATGCTCAACTTGATGCGTAAGAAAAGCAACACGCTCACGCGAAAGTGAAATGTTTTGGCGAATTTCTCCTAATTCTTTATGTGCTTCCGTACTCCTCATTGTATCTTCCGCATGCGATACAGAAAAGCAAAAAAACATACTCAAGAGCAAAATGACAAATATCACGCACTCCCCATATAAATATAGCATCTTTCTATGAAGAAGCTTTTTCATTTGCCCAACCATGACACCTCATCGTATACACTAGAGATGCTTTAAATGGTGTCAGCTAAAACAATATTAATAAATATATAAATAAGTGCTAAAAATTGCACAAAAATATTAAAAACGATGATACGGATGATTATTTTCGATTGTCACAGCGCGGTAAAGTTGTTCTGTAAGAAGAATACGTGCAATTTGATGTGGCCACGTCATCAAACCAAAAGATAAAAGAAAATCAGCATGCTTCCTTATTTGTTCATTATGTCCATCAGGTCCTCCCAAAGCAATGACGACATCTCGAATGCCTTCATCACGATAACACCTCAATTTTTCAGAAAAAGAAGTTGAAGAAATCGATTCTCCACGCTCATCTAACACAATTAATCGACATTTTTCAGGTAAAAATTCAATAAGTCTTTTTCCCTCCTCCTCCATACGTTGACACGCTGTTTGAGCACGACTTTCTGGTATCTCTTGTAACTTTTTTAAATGAAAGCCTACAACTCCAGAAATTTTAGAAAAACGATCCAAATAATGCTGAACTAATTTTTGCTCCGCCCCACTTTTCATACGACCAACCGCAAAAATAGAAATTTGCATTTTAATGATCTCCGAAGAGAAGCAAAGCTGTATCGTTTAAATCCGGAGTCATCCATATTTTTTCTAAATTATAAAAAAGACGAATTTCTGGACGAAAAAGATGAATGATAATATCACCTGTATCAATCAATACCCAGTCACCTCCAGCAAGCCCTTCTACACGCGCAAGCCCCTGCCCACTATCTTTCCAAGTATGTAATAAATGATCAGCAACAGACGATACATGACGCTGCGAATTTGCTGAAGCTATGACCATATAATCAGCCAAAGATGACTTCCCCCGAATATCAATAGCAACAATATCTTCTGCTTTTGTATCTTCTAAGCTCTTGAGAATAACTTCAAGACTCTCTCTAACAGAAAAAACTTTTTTTTCTTTTGAAGGCATACTATCGTAAGAGTGTTTATGTGCAATATTTTTCAGATCAATATCCTTTCTTATCATTGTGGAATCTAAAAAGAGATTTCTCTAAAGAGAAGCAGAATCTTATGAAATGTTCAAGAAAAATCATTCTTTTTTAAACGCAGGTTTGTTGAAGATTGAAAAGATAAAGGTCCATGCAAATAAGTCCAAACTGGTGGCTTGATAAAAGGTAATCGCTTACTTTCTCTCTCATCCAAACGAAAACGACGATAAATATGTGCCATAGGCGAAGAAAGTGCCGACCGATTGCCTAAAGGACGATCAATAATCGCAATAGGAAGCATAGAAACGATATCATGCCATCGATACCAATGATGTATCGTCGTAAAACTATCTGCCCCCATAATCCATACAAAATTTACGCCACTGTAATGGGTAAGAATATGAAAAATTGTATCTATTGATACTTTGCTCCCTATAGCCTGTTCAAAACCTGTTAAGCGAATTTTCGGATGGTCAATAAGTCTAAAACTTAATTGCATTCTCTCCTCTAAAGAGAGCAACTGTGTACGATCCTTTAAAGGATTTCCTGGAGTGATCATCCACCATAACTGATCAAGATGCAAACGCCGAATGGCAATTTTTGCAACAAGAAGATGCCCTGCATGCGGTGGATTAAAGGAACCACCAAAAAGACCCACAACATTGGATCTTTCAACATGTGGCATACAATTTTTCCATGGAAAAAATGGTGTTCTCAAGCTCTAACCTGACCATTTCCTTTAACATGATATTGAAATGAAGTTAGCTGTTCAACACCTATCGGGCCACGTGCATGCATTTTTCCTGTTGCAATACCAATTTCCATTCCAAAACCAAATTCACCTCCATCAGCAAATTGTGTGGACGCATTGTGCAGCAAAATAGCTGAATCTAAATGATTAAAAAAATTCTTCACCACTTCCAAATCCTCAGCAATAATCGATTCCGTATGTCCTGATGAATAACGCTTGATATGAGAAATGGCTCCCTCAACACCCTCAACCGTTTTAACAGAAAGAATAGCATCAAGATATTCATGCGACCAATCTTCTTCAGAAGCTAATTTGACATCTGGCATAAGAAAAACAATATCTTCTGTGGCACGAATTTCACACCCCTTCTCCTGTAAAGCAGTTAAAACAGGAAGAAACTTTTTTAATGCTTGGCTGTCAATGAGAACTGTCTCAACAGCGCCGCATATCCCTGTCCGCCGCAACTTTGCATTTAAAACAATATTGCGTGCCATAGCTAAATCTGCCGATTTATCAATATAAATATGACAAAGTCCCTCCAAATGAGCAAAAATTGGAACACGTGCATCAGACTGAACGCGGGCAACAAGGCTTTTTCCACCACGTGGTACGATCACATCAATCGCTCCATCCAATCCTTTGAGCATTTCCCCAACGGCAGCGCGATCTGTCGTTCTAACCATTTGAATAGCATCTTTGGGTAAACCAGAGCGCTCTAAACCTTGTACCAAAGCTACATGAAGAGCATGAGAAGAATGAAAACTATCCGAACCACCGCGCAAAATCGCAGCATTGCCTGCTTTTAAGCACAAAGAACTCGCATCAACTGTAACATTTGGACGACTTTCATAAATAATACCAATCACACCAAGGGGTGTTCGTACACGACTTATATGAAGCCCATTTGGACGTTTCCACGCACTCATGACCTGTCCAACAGGATCAGATAAACGAGCAACTTGGCGAACACTGTCTATCATTGCACGTAAACGCAAGTCATCTAATTTTAGCCTATCAATCATTGCAGCTTTCAAATTATTCTGAGCAGCATTCTCTAAATCTTGACAGTTCGCCCGTAAAATTTCATCTGACTGAGCCTCTAGACTTAAAGCAATCATTTCCAATGCATTGTTCTTTTGCTCAGAAGAAGCAACAGCCAACGCTGCAGCGGCATAACGTGCTTTTTGTCCCATATCTTTCATTTGTTCTTCTAAAGTCATCGTATCATCCACTCTGCCAAAACAATAAAAACAAAAGTAACTTTTTTAAACAGAATTGGTCAAGCAACGTACAATCATATCATTACGATGCACCATAGCAGAGCGCGCCTCATACCCAAGAATAGCTTCAATTTCTTCACTTTTATGTCCTATAATGCGTACAGCCTCATCTTTGTCATAGCTTATAAGTCCACGCGCAATCTCAACTCCATTTGTATCAACAATTGCAACCGTATCCCCACGCTGGAAATTTCCCTCAACGGCAATAACCCCTGCAGCTAATAACGATTTTCCTGTTTCAAGAGCCTTAATGGCTCCTTGATCAATCGTCAAAACACCAGATGGATCTAAATGACCAGAAATCCATGTTTTCCAAGCACTGACAGATTTCTTACTTGCCGCAAAAAAACTCTTGCGTTCACCTTTGTCAATTGCAGCAAGGGGATTCATACGCTTTCCTGAGGTGATAATCATCGCCGTTCCAGCAGCATTAGCGATTTTTCCGGCATCAAGCTTAGTCTTCATTCCTCCCCGTGAAAACTCTGAAGCAGCAACATCTGCCATTTTTTCGATATCATGCGTAATGGATGCAACAAAAGGTATAAATTCAGCCGTAGGATCACTATGGGGAGACTTTGTATAAAGACCATCAATATCAGATAAAAGTATTAAAAGATCTGCCCTCACCATTGTTGCCACACGTGCAGCTAAACGATCATTATCACCATAACGAATTTCAGTTGTTGCAACAGTATCATTCTCATTAATAACAGGCACAGCTCCCAAATATAAAAGCATCTCAATCGTTGCACGTGCATTGAGATAACGCCTTCGCTCCTCCGTATCAAATAAAGTGAGCAAAATTTGGCCTGTTTTGAGCCCATGTTGAGCAAGCGCATCACCATAGGTTTTTGCTAACTCAATTTGCCCCAAAGCAGCACATGCCTGACTTTCTTCCAATTTCAAAACGCCCTTAGGAAGCTGTAGCAATGTCCTTCCTAAAGCAATAGCGCCTGAAGACACCAACAATATCTCTACGCCTTTTTTGTGCAATTCAACAACATCACTGATCAAGCTTTTAAGCCATTCAACCCGTAAACCTGTCTGAGGATCAACCAAAAGGGCAGATCCAATCTTGACCACAATACGTTTATAGTGTGTAAGTTTTTGCGATCCAACAGCCATCTCAATCAACCTTGCTATCCCCACTGATCTCCTCTTTGCGTGACATTTCAATAATATGTGCACCAGCCCGCAGCACATTTTCTAAACCTTCGCGGCTAACCGCAGAAAACATCATAACAGGTTGACCCGCAGCTCTTTGCAAAGCTTCTTGTTTCGTTTTACGCTCTTCAATTGTCAGAGTATCTATCTGGCTTAAAGCGACAATTTCAGTCTTATCACTTAAATTATTTCCATATGCATCAAGTTCATGACGCACAATTTGATATGCTTTTGCTACATCTTCTTCTTGAGAAGAAATCAGATGAAGCAGTACGCGACAACGTTCTACATGTCCTAAAAAACGATCTCCGATTCCCACACCTTCATGCGCTCCTTCAATTAATCCTGGAATATCAGCCAAAACAAATTCACGACCATCAATACGTACAACACCAAGATGAGGATGTAGAGTGGTAAAAGGATAATCTGCAACTTTTGGTTTTGCAGCCGTTACAGAAGCTAAAAAAGTTGATTTTCCAGCATTCGGTAAACCAACAAGCCCAGCATCAGCAATTAATTTCAAGCGAAGCCATACTGCGCGCTCTTCTCCAGCCAAACCTGGATTTGCACGACGCGGTGCCCGATTTGTCGATGTTGTAAAATGAAGATTACCAAAACCGCCATTCCCTCCTTTTGCAAGACGATAGCGCTGTCCCACTTCCGTTAAATCACAGATTAACGTTGTATTATCTTCTTCAAAAATTTGCGTCCCAACCGGAACCTTAAGGATGACATCGTCACCCTTTTCACCTGTCATATTACGACCTTTGCCATGCCCCCCTGTTTTTGCTTTAAAATGCTGTTGGTAGCGATAATCAATCAGCGTGTTAAGCCCATCAACAACAAGAGCCCAAACATCACCACCCCGTCCTCCATTCCCCCCATCAGGTCCCCCAAATTCTATGAATTTTTCACGACGAAATGATACTGCTCCAGAACCTCCATTACCAGAACGAATATAAACCTTAGCTTGATCAAGAAATTTCATTGGAAGCACTCTCTGAGGAATCAATCTCTCTACCTCTATAGGCAATACATTAGTTTTACCAGTTTTTCATCATTGATAACAGAAAAACTGTCAATATCGCCGATAACTCTTTGAGAAAAAAATCATCACATCTAAATAGGTTAAGTAAAGTTAAATCTTCTTAAAAGAAGGTGCTATTCTTGTATTTTTGTTTTTCCCTTAAATTCAAGTGCTAGAAGATAAAGCTCTACTGATTCTGATCGGCTTGCAGGCGGTTTAACATGATAGACTTTTTTAAAATGCTGTTTTAGTATCGTGAGAAGAGTGTTTTCTGCTCCTCCTTGAAAAGCCTTTGCTAAAAAATGTCCCCCAGGCTTAAGAACCGAAAGAGCAAAATCAGCCGCAACTTCACATAAATAAATCGTTCTTAAATGATCCGTCTGACGATGACCTGTTGTTGGCGCTGCCATATCAGAAAGAACCACATCCGGTTTTGTCCCTAAAGTTTCAATTAATTTCTGCGGTGCATCTGTATGCAAAAAATCCATTTCCAACATGGCAACTCTAGGCAATGGATCAACATGTAAATAATCAATACCAACAATGCTAGGATCTTCATCACTTGACCCTACTATACGCTCAGCCACCTGACACCATCCCCCAGGTGCTGCTCCTAGATCAATAACCTTTTGACCTTTTTTCAAAAACCTATAACGCTCATTAATTTCAATGAGTTTATAAGCCGCACGCGAACGATAACCATCTACTTTTGATTGATGGACATAAGGATCATTCAGATGCCTCTCTAACCATCGTCGTGATGAAGCTTTAATGGTTCCTGCTTTCTTTTTTACGCGCTGATATAATTCATGTGACCCTGAACCTCCGTAGCCACCCCTCGGTGTTTTTGTTGTTTTTTTCATCGTTATTCATTGTCTCCATATTATATTTAATTCTCTAACGCTTGAAATCTCCGCTTTTTCTATGACGACACCATACCCCATCGCGTAACATCAGCTCTATCAAAATTCCTTCCCTTAATCCACGATCAGCAACTCTTAAACGCTGACTTGGCCAAACTTCCCGAATAACATCTAAAATTGCACAACCAGCTAAAACTAAATCTGCTCTCTCGCGCCCAATAAAAGGACTTACGACACGTTTTTCTATATCCCATGATAATAGGCGTTGTGTCATAAGAGTAATGTCTGCATCATTCATCCAAATGCCATCCACTTTTTTCCTATCATAACGCTCTAAATTAAGATACATTCCTGCTAAAGTCGTAACCGTACCGGAGGTTCCCAAAAGATGAAACTTCGAACCTTGCGCTAACTCTCCTAATTTATGACGATCTGAAAAATTATTTAATAACCCTCGCACATAGCTTTTCATTTTTTCAAAATCGTCTAAGCTAATATCATTCCCTCCAAAACGTTCAGCGAGCGTAACAACACCAACAGGAAGAGAAGTCCAAGCAATAATTTGTCTAGCTAAACGAAAAGAACGCTTTTGAGAAACATCAAGTAGCACAATTTCTGATGATCCCCCTCCAATATCAAAAAGCACAATTGCGTCAGTATTTGGTTCAACAAGTGTACTACACCCTGTAACAGCAAAACGCGCTTCTGTTTGCCGATCAACAATTTCCAATTCAAGACCTGTCTCCTCCAAAACACGCTGAATAAAATGTTTACCATTTTCTGCAGAACGACAAGCTTCTGTTGCAATCAAGCGATAACGCTTAATATGCCTTTGTTTTAGCTTTAAATGACAAATCTTTAATGCTTCAATCGCACGATCCATAGCTCGTGTATTAAGAAAACCATTATTTATTAAACCTTCTCCCAATCTTACAATACGAGAAAAAGCATCAACAACACGAAAATATCCAGGTTTACTAGGAGATGCGATAAGAAGACGACAATTATTCGTTCCGAGATCAAGTGCTGCATAAAGAGGTGGGGACTTTACTGGAGGAAACCGTCGAAGAAAAGGCGCTTTGAGTTTTTTTGTTTTTTGAGCACCTATCATTATCTGACTATGAAACTCAAAAGCTGTCTCAGATTGAACAAAAGCCTGTTTCTGTTCATAATGTTTTTTTCTCTGTTGTCTCTTTATATCAACAAAAACAGAGTATGCTTCTGTTCGTGACAATGCAGAACGATTATTTGCATTACTACCGCACTGATCATACAACTGATCTGCTTTGGTATCGTATATTTCTCCTCGCTTTAACTCTTTTGAACCATAATTTAACGGGGTCATTTCTCTTATCCCTTGAGCGTTCCCCCCAATAAATAAACGCGAAAACTCTTCTTCTCATTCCTAAATAAAGCAATAATGCAGCATCAAATGATAAATACAAGAAATCATTCTTTCTTTGCCTATCATTAAAATTTTCTAAACTAGCATCATTCAGATTTTTGTATAATCTTTTGGTTGTTTCCGTGAAATCATGCTTCTCTTTATGAACTTAAAACTATAAATTTATCGTTTACGTTCGCATCAATTTTTATAAATTTTGCTCTTTTCTTTATACCATTTACACGGAGCACACTTCTATTTTAACAAACCTACATTATCATACTATTTTCTGACTCTTAAGGTCACAACAACCTATACATTAGTACGGTTTATAAAAAATTTTTTCTTTTTTTCAATCTCGTTATCCACACACGAGCCTTATTTGTTGTATGCAATGAAATGGCTTTGATTATGCTGGAATAAAAGTTCCATAATACTACAAAATGCAATTACAATAGCTGTTATTTTGTGAATACCAATTAAAACTATCGTTCAAAAAATTCTCTAGGATTATAAATTTATCTGAAAAATATTAATGCTTAATCAGACCGCTCTAAAAATCCATTTAAAGCTTTAAAAAAGAATTTAGCCTACTTATTATTATAAGGAAGCTATCTTTTTAATTATTTTAAATCGAGTATTTCTAATCTTTTTTACTTCTAATAACTCACGAAATCACTCTTTAAGCTTTATGGAAAATGCTAACTTTATTTTCTATTACATATAAAGAACTTATTGTGACTTTATATTCGTAAAACTCTCACTCTTTCCAATAAATCAGCTCGATGTCATATTATATAAAAATTCTTACTTATTTGACCTTATAATTTACACTCAAAAATATAATACAACGATTTATGAAAAAATGACTCTTGTTAAAAATACTCGATGGATTCTAAGGACGTAAAGAATTAAGTGCCGCATTTAACCCTTTAAATGGTACAGTAAAAGAAAATACCTTTCCTTCTTTAAGTTTATAGGAAATACGTACTTTATTGTCCTGCTCTATTTGTTTAGTCAAAACCGGACCTACAGGCGATTGTGCCAAACAAACGGTTTCATTGCATTGCGTATAATGAATAAGAACAGGTTTTTTAACACCTTTTACAAACATTTGAATCGGAACATTTATATCAGAATTTGGTAATGTTCGAAAAAGCATCACTGCTTGACCACTTGTCGTAGACACAAGAGACCAACTAAAAATGGTATTTCCTTCTTGATCATGAACAGTCTGTGTTACATTACATATACCTTGCTTATGTTTAAGCTTTTGTTTTTCGTCACAAATCAAAGTCCAGTCATAAAACTGCATAATAATTCGACGTGTTTCACCAGGTTCTCCCTTAGGTATCGATAAGTGCGGTGGATGCACTGTATAAATATTATTGTTCTCGTTAGCAAAGCTTTCGCTCTTGCCTATTAAGGCAAGAGCAAACAGAACCTTTACTAACATACTTCTCTTTTTTACAATAACAGCCATTTTTTCTATTATCATCTCAACCTCAGAGTAATTCCTGCACCTATCCCCCAGTGACCTCCAGCACTCGTAATAGATACATTCGAGCGAATATTTCCATCTTCAGATGTATAACCAGCCCCAATAGCAAATGCGGATTGACTGCGCCACAAACCACTACCAAATGAAACACTTAAAGATCCTGGTATATCATAGTAACGTAAGTTGGACACCGCTAAACCAATCGCTGCTGCTTGTCTTGCTTCCTTGCGGACATCCTCAATAGCATAATTTAACGTCTCAAACTTCATATCCGTATACGATTTCGCCTCGTTAACGCCATTATTGACAAAACTATTGACTTGATCATCCGTATATTTCTTCGCATCTTCAAGAACCGTCTTCATCTGCTGTTCTGTGTAATCATGTAACTGACCTCCATTAACAGCTTCTTTCGAATCCTTTT
>NZ_JBHIMW010000006.1:0-147703 GCF_042194445.1 Bartonella sp. MF74HXZ
CCTGTACTGAAAAGAGCATTTGGCATGACCAAATAGCTTGCTGTCTGTGGTACAAGAGCGGCTACACTTGGACCAGAACCAGTTTCAAGAATTTCTTTGTGTAAACGGAAATCCCAGAAATTTTCATTCTTTTCATCAAACAGGTTTTGCGCAATATCGGCTTGTCCATGGCTTGAGTCTGGTCCATAAGCAGTCAGCGTATATTTATAAGGTTCTCCCCCTAGTGTGGTATAGCCATTGGCTAATTTAAAGGAGTCTTCTTTTGCTTTTCCCGAAACTTGAATGAGCGAAAGTCCACCGATATTCGAAGGATCAGCAGCATTTACTACACTATTTTTATCCCCTGAATCGCTTTTGATATAAACTGTTGTGTTGCCTGAGACATCACCGTGAATGAGAAGCCTATCGGTTTTTTGATCGGCACTTGCTACGCCATCACTCCAAGCAATGTTGAAGTAAATCTTTGCGTCACCAGAGGCTTTGTAGACTTTTTGCGTGTCTGGTTTACCAGAACCTATATGCAATGTGTGATAATGCTCTTCTGTTGGTCCATTAAAGATAATGGAGCTATTGTCGAGATTAAGCGTGGAAATATCAGAACGAGATCTTTGAGCAATATCAATCAGTTGTCCATCATCATCTGTTTCATGGGCACTGTTTTTTAAGATCCATTGCGTATTGTTTTTTAGATCAAAGTGTACATTTCTATCTTTAGCAATATTCGCTCTGCCTTCTAGAGTAGACTGATCAGCGCTTAATGTGAAAGTGCCGTTGGAGATCGCTTTAACCTCTTTACCATCCCACAAATCTTTATCTTTCCATGATGTTTTGTCCCAAAAAATACCATCTCCTAATAATACGTCCGCATGAACTTCTGAATCTTTAAGATTGACTGTGCCGATAGATGGAGCAGCAGCATCTTCGATGCTTTTTTCAACAACAGTTCCAACAAAAATTCCTGTACCATTTTCAGTATGAAGCTCTGCATTGGTAAGATTGATCTCATTGCTATGATATCTTTGTGGATAATTTGGGCCATTTGGATCATTATCAGAGAAAGTTGCGAATTGTAAACCGGCAACTTCTGCTGTGGCAGAAACATCTTTCAGATCAATATGTCCGCCATTTATTACAACCAGCGCAGCTTTTTTTGCTTCTATTTTATTTTTCTTCCCATTCTGAGGAGTGTCGGATTGGGTATCTAGTCCTTTAGAATTAGCATCAATAGCGCCATTACTCGTTTTAATTGTACTACCTTCAATAGCAAAAAGACCAATATCAACATTTTGAATGGTTGTTTTGCCATTTAATTCAACTATACTATCTGGCTCCCAAATGTTTACACCAACGGTTGGTTCTGTGGATTTACCACCGGTTATTGTTAAATCTCCGCTAACGATTTTACCCCCACTATCAGCATAAAGACCTTCATCAACATTTTCAATGGTTGTTTTTCCCGTTAACTGAATTTCACTACCAGAGCTCCCCGTCCATACACCAGATCGTTCTTCATTGGGGTCTTGATCAATTCTTTCACCACCGACTACGGTTAAATTTTCACTGGTAATTTTACCACCACTAACTGCTCCAAGACCGTTCCAAGTATTGTTAATTGTTGTATCGCCATGCAATTCAATTCTGCTATCAGGACCAAAGGCCTTTGCACCGGTTCCTTTGCCATCTGTTGTTAAAGCAACATTCGTGGCGTCAATTTGTCCGCCTTTTTCTGCAAATAATGCAACTAGCGCATCCCCTATTGTTGTTACTTTTCCTCCTGCCATTGTGATCTTAGATCCTGAACCTTCTGCATGAAGTCCATAACCATCAGTTGATGTAATTTTAGCATCGCCGGTTAAATTAATGGTGCTGCCGTCTTTAGCATATATCCCATCAGTTTTTCCATCGAATGATCCTCCAGAGACTGTTATTGTGGAGTGATCATCTGCAAATATGCCTGTGGTTGCATTCGTGACGGTTACATTGTTTAAAGTCACAGTGCTTTTTTCGGCACTTATTCCCTTATCCATCAAAGCGCTATCGTTACCGCTCGATATGTTCACATTTTCCAGCGTGTTTTTATTTTCATCACTTCCGCTAGCGTTGAAAAGGGCACCTATTTGAGAAGCCGCAATAGAACCACCGGTCATCTTGGCTGTCGCTCCATTTTTTACATCAAGGCCGTTTACAACTTTTTCAATGGTTGTTGTGCCTTTTAATGTAATGACGCTGTTAGCGCCATCGGCTTTTGCGCCAGTTCCAGTGCTATCTGTTGTTGTTAAAGCAACATCCGTGACATCGATCTGTCCACCTTTTTCTGCAAATAATGCATTTTGTTTTCCACTGACAGTTCCTCCCGTCTTCGTGATTTTTGCTCCTGAACCTTCTGCATGAAGTCCAGAACCATCAGATGATGTAACCGCAGCTTTTTCGTCTAAATTAATGGTGCTGCCTTCTTTAGTATATACCCCATCAGTTTTTCCATCGAATGATCCTCCAGAGACTGTTATTGTGGAGTGATCATTTGCAAATATGCCTGTGTTTGCATTCGTGACGGTTACATTGTTTAAAGCCACAGTGCTTTTTTCAGCATTTATTCCTTTATCCATTAAGGCGTCATCGTTACCGCTTGATATTTTCACATTTTCCAGCGTGTTTTTGTCACTCTTATTATTCTCGAAAGAAGCACCAATTTCAGAAGCTGTAATGGAAGCGCCGTTTATCTTGATTGTCGCTCCATTGTTCATTACAAGTCCATTTTTGAATTTTTCAATGGTTGTTTTTCCATTTAACTCAATCTTGCTATTAGGTGTGTAGGCCCCTATACCAATACTTGTTCCTTGGGTTGCAGAACCAATTAGTGTTAAATCTTCACTAACGATTGCACCATTTAATGCCATAAGACCATAGCCTGTGGCGTTTTCAATGGTTGTTTTTCCATTTAACTCAATCTTGCTATTAGCATCTTGGACGAGCACACCAACAATAGATTCTCCCGTATTAGGTTCTCCAGATTCATTAAGGGTTATCGTTAAATCTTTACTAGTAATTACTGCACCGTCTTTTGCTTGAAGCCCGCTAGTAACTTTTTCAATGGTTGTTGTGCCCGTTAACTCAATCTTGCTACCAGAATTTATGGCTACTAAACCAATATCGGTTGCATTTATTGTTAAATTTTCGCTGGTGATTTTACCGCCTTCTCCTGCAAAAAGTCCGTTCTTAACTTTTTCAATGGTTGTTGTGCCCTTTAACGTAATTTCACTGCCGGAATTTTTCGACGCTACACCAGTGCCGAATTTTTCAGGATCAGGAGAGGTTACTTTTAAATCTTCACCGTTGATTTTGCCACCACTTGTTGCCTCAATTGCATCATAGGAACTGCCTTTAGTGGCAGTCGTTGTTGTATCTTTTACATCATTTTTAAGAACATTTTCAGCATATGCGTTGAATTGGGTGCCAAACAGCGTAACAGCGATAGCCGCTGTACAGAGTAACAGAGATTTTTTATACATTGATATTTTCCTAACTTATAAGCCCCACACATTCCTCCCCCGCTTACTAAGAAGGATATCAAATGGATGGTTTTCTGCTTTGAGACGAATAGATTGTTTTTATTTGCGTGTAAAGTATAATTATAAATTTATAATAAAATACATAATGTTTTATTATAAATTTATTTTATTATTCATTGTGAAATAAATATAAAACTAAATTATAAATAAAAATTATTTTATAATATTAAAAATTAAAATATTTAAATCACTAATTTATTAAAAATTTATAAAATAATTGAAGATATTAAAAGTTGTTTATAATTTTTTAATTGTAGGTCATCGTTTTATTATTGTGTATTATTTAGAGATAAACTTTGTTGAGTTACCACAAGAAAGAAAATAATGGAGAAGATATTAAAAAAGAAACCAGAAAAGAGGAAATGAGCAATAAAGAATAGCAGTATCTATGCTGCTGTGAGTATACAAAAAAGAAAGCTTGTCGTTTGACAGGAGTTTTTTAAGTGGGAATAGGTGAGATTGGGTGGGAATTTATGATTTTTTTAAATGATTAATTTTCACCATTAAATGTGCATTTTGTCAAAATGGATTTTTACATCTAAAAATGAGGGAAAATGAGAAAAAACTGTGTTTCAATGGAAAAAATAGGAAAAGGCTTTGAGGATTTAAAAACTCTGTGGAAGCCTAGAAAACCGCCTTTGAAGACCCTTTGAAAAAAATCTATAAATTGTGAAGTTTGCTCCCAAATCAGCCAAAAAAGCAAAAAAAGATATGATATTTTAAAAACAAATTGTTATTAAAAATCTTAATGTAAGGAGAAAGGCACCTTCATTTTCCATTTTTAATGATGGTTAGGTTGGGTTGGTGTCGTTCTTGAGTGTTTTTTCAACCTCTATTTGATGTTTTAAATGCAATTTTAAAAAGAGGCAAGGTAAGCTCTATTTCTTCACTGTCGTTGATGTCTTGAATAAGCTCTTGTAACTTTTTATAAAGCTCTGCCGCGAGTTCCACTATATCTTCAGGGGAAAATTTAATTATTGCATTTTTGTTATTTGATTGCTCCCTTTGTACGGATGGCAAATAGTGAGGGTGGTATTAGTATTAAACTAGCAAGTCCTTTTGCGGCTGCGATGTTTATCAAACGTGATAAGTGAAGGGGAGGTGTTTTTTTTGTCTCCTTCCAATCAAGATGTTAAAGGCATTTTAGGTACGGCGCGCCCGATTAGCTATTTTGATGGCGAAATCGATCATGAGGCAAAGCGTTTCAATCAAGCTGATATTGCTACCTTTATACTAGCACGGCTTAGTCAAAATATGCATTTAGATAATACTGTAGGGAAAATGGCTGCCAATGGACGCATTTTATGGGGAAACCATACCAACTCCAGTGATCCACTCTGGCGCTTTGTCAATGTAGTGTGCACCTGTGCAGCGTTGAAAAAACTATCACTAACAGTTTTAGCCCTTGGGCTAATGACGAGAATCTGACTTCTCACTATGTCATTGCTATTACCCGCTCTCTCACGCAGTTTCTTGATGATCTGATTGCGCGGGGGTGCACTGCTGGGGGGCGGGTTTGGTTTGATCGCGATTTAAATTGCAACAGTATTTTACAATTAGGACAGTTTCGGGTGAAATTTGATGCAGAAGAAGTGCCACCTTTAGGAGATTTAATTTTTGGTAGCCAGTGCAATAGCGCATATTTGATTGGCTTACTGAAGATATCCAAAAGAAAATGATGCACACTTTTGGCGATACGTTTGAAACTTATCGTAAAGCAGCAAGGAGTGAAGCATGACGTTACGCATTGTACGCGGTTTTATCCTGATTGTTGATGGTTTTATGGGCACCATCTCACAATTGACAGATTTTTGTAAATCTTTGCCTCATCGCATTAAGGGGTGGTTTGGGTCCATTAATTTAAGAGAGTTTTTGCCAAGTTTTTTGGGAGGCACAACAGCCATTCAACCGATTGCACAATTTGCGGGGGCGGGGCATGCCAATTACTCTGTGAGAGAACAAAGAGAGAAAGACCGCTCCACTACCACCCACAATCAAAATGTAACAGTGCATGTCAATGGCGCCCGTGATCCTGTGGCCACTGGTCGTGCGGTTGCCCACGCCATTCAACGGGCACGTGCCAATGCTCTGCATGGGGGAACAGAATGAGGGGAGGGAGCCTATGAGAGATCCTTTGATGATGTTAGGACCGCATCAATTTTATGTGGACTGGCTGAATTTCCAATCCTTTGAAGAAGAGTTTTCTGCCTCATGGGTTTGTATGGAGCGTTTTGGCAAGTCCCCCAGTTTGCAATTTACCGGCTATGGCAATGATGCAAAAACCATTCATGGCGTTTGGTTTCCAGAAGAATTTGGTGACCGTGTAGCCATTGATGCCATAAGCAGAACGATTCGAAGAGCAAAGCCTGTCCAGATGCTTCGTTGGATTAATGATACGACCATAGTGTCCTTCTCCATGGCCCCGTGGTGATCACCACGATCAATAAAGAGCACGACTATATCAGTCGCTCTGGTCAATCACAGCGCATCCGCTATTCCATTACTCTCTTGCCCTTTTTCAATGGCGGAAAACCGCAAGGACAATATCAGGTGGGACAATACCAAGTGGGACAAACTCCATGAAGATACCAGAAAAGCATGTTGTTGTAGAGCTAGAGGATATGAGTCTCGATCTTATCTGCTTTCACCATGCCATGGCAGTGTTCAGGGACCGCATCCAAGTTGGGGCACTAAACGGTTATTTAGAAGCCACACTAGAAGCCAATCCAGAGATTGCCAAATATGGTGTGCTTTTACCTCGGGGCTTAACGGTCATTTTGCCTGAGTTTGTGTTGTCTAATCCCCAAAGCATGGTGAAGCGGTTATGGGATTAATGCGCACATACCCCTTTATTGTGGTCAAGGTGGGAGATAAACCTGTTCATGAGGTTTTTTACCAGCGTCTTTTAACTGCAACCATTACGGACCATGCCGGTAATGAAGCCGATACATTTGAAGCAGAGTTTGATGATGGTGGCAATGATTTAGAGGTTCCACAAACGGGCAACGCTCTGCAGGTGATCTTTGGCTATGAGAACAGCATCAGTGCATTTATGGGGCGTTTTGTTGTCGAGTCAGTGGTAAGTTGTGGGGGCAGTGATGGAGAGATTTTGCGCCTTTGTGGCAAAAGTGCCTCGATGCGTAAAGAGCTCAAAGAACAGGCGAGTGAGCATTTTGATCACAAAACTGTTGGTGAGATTGTTGAGACACTCGCCAAACGCCATGGCTATCAAGCAAAGGTCAGTCCCCAGTTCACTCAACAAACTTTGCCTTATATGATTCGCACAGATCAATCGGCTGTTGATTTTCTAACCCGCCTTGCCGATCGCATGCGGGCACGTTTTTTAATCAAGGACAATAAGTTTTTATTTTTAAGCGGTGACAATTTACCAGCACTCGACATCCATAAGCATGACTGTTCCAGCTTGGAATTCACATTAGAGCCACGTACGCAATATGGCACCATTGAAGCTGCTTATTTTGATCGCTCAAAAGGGCAGCAATACCAAGTCAAGCATCAGACAGGGTTTAGCGGTCCCGTGCGGCGTTTGCGGACTTGTTACACTTGTGAGGAGGAAGCACGAGCTGCTGCTGCTTCCGAGTCGGACAGGTTGTGTCGTGCTGTGGGCAGTGGTTCTTTGACCCTTGAGGGGCGACCCGAAATCATGGCGGATCAACCTCTGCTTCTTCAAGGGTTTCGTATGCAAATCAATGGTCCATGGAAAGCTTCCACTGTCACCCACTGCTATGAAAAACAAAGCGGATACACCACAGAAATTACACTCGAAGCACCGGACAAGGGAAAAGAAAGCAACAAAGAATAGAGGCTGGGCTGGTTGCCCAGCCAACGGGAGAAGTTTTGCGACAAACCCGTCCGACGTAACACAACTCAATATCGCAGCCACTTCTTATCACTTAAAGCAATGAGAAGATGGCTAATATAGATGAAAGAGTGTTAAAAAATGATGGATGCACTTTGTAAAGAAACATTAAAATCTGTTGATCCTATAGAACCAGCTGCTGCTTATATTGGTGGCAAAATCAAGTTGGCGAAGACGATGTAGTAGCGATTTCGGTATTTTAACATATAGTAATAAGAGAGTAAAAACATATAAATAGAGCACACTGCAAACGGAAGCATCACAAACTCTTGTTGTAATATTCTCTAATATAGGTATTGTATATCAGGCAATCGCAAATCATTGAGAATTTATGAGTAATATTCCTATTTATCCTGTTACCCCAAACCTGCAGTTGGTATACGTATCAAATGTGGAGCATTCTACGGCTTTTTACAAATTCATCTTCAAGAAAGAGCCTGTATTCATCTCACCACGCTATGTTGCATTTGCTTCTTCGGGTGATGCACTCTTTGCTATCTGGTCTGGGGGCGATGCACCTGAGGAAAATGTGCCTCGTTTTTCAGAAATCGGCATTATGTTGCCTAAGGGAGAGGACGTAGATAAGCTATATGCGGAATGGCAAGAGCAAACCACCGTTGAGATAAATGTCTTGAAGGAACCGTATACTGACATTTTTGGACGTACCTTCCTAATCAAAGATCCCGACGGTCATATTATTCGTGTTTGTCCACTAGATTAAAAGTCTTAGACCCGATCTTTAATTGCCTGAATTATAATAATTGTCTGTTTCCAAAATCTATAAGCTATGCACGCTAGAGGCTTACTTGCGGCGCGTGGCTTATCTGTTTGGTACTGTTCCATTACTTTCAGCCCCACAACCTACCTATTCCCACAGGCGGTCTAATTGGTTTGGGAATCGGGCGGCGTTATTGCATGGATAGTGATCAGTAGCTGTATCAAAATTATTGAAGGCATTCTCCATCGCACTTATGCTGAGCCTTTTTTTGAAATGGGGGGAATATTCTTCAGGCGGAAATTGATTCCCTTATATGAAGTCATCAATGATCGTTCAGGCGATGTGGTGAATTTTTTCGGGTGTTGCAACGCCATTGTCACCCTTTTATGGAGCTGTTGGAGTTCCAGATAAGCAACCGTGAGGCGTTTCAGCGTTTCGCTCTACAAGATCCAAACACCCTGACGGATTTAGAGCGGGCTTTGCGGTTTTTATATCTGCAGCGGTTGAGTTTTTCTGGTCAGGTGGCAAAGCGGATATTTGGAGTTGATCCACATCGTGGTGCGTGGGTTTAACTCTTTCAAACTTGAAGCCTTATTAAAGCTTATTTACCGGCGCTTGGCAGGTGTGACCATTGAATATTTAGATTGGTTTGACTTTATCAAGCGCTATGATCGGACAAATACCTTGTTTTACCTTGACCCGCCTTACTTTGGCGTTGAGGATTACTGTGGAAAGGATTTGTTTAAGCGGAAGGATTATCAGACGATGTCCAAACTGCTTGCACAATTGAAGGGGAAGTTTCTTGTGTCTCTTAATGATGTGTCATGGATGCGAAAAACCTTTAGCCAATTTAAGATAAAAGAGGTGAGTACATCTTATACATGCGGTTCAAAGAATCAGACTCTGGTTCAAAAGCTCATCATCTCAAATTGTGATTTTTAGAAGAAGAGAAAAAGATTCATGAAAGGGGCTTTAAATGACCTTTGAAAGGTCTTTGAAGACCCCTTTAAAAACTCTTTGAGAAAAAAATAAATTGGTACAAAGCCTAGTGTCAAAATATAAAAAAAACGCTGGCAAGCTACACCGATGACAAACTAAAACTACACAACAAAAAAAAGTAATGGTAGCGGAGGAGGGATTTGAACCCCCGACACAAGGATTATGATTCCTCTGCTCTAACCTACTGAGCTACTCCGCCAAAATAAGCAATCATACAAAATAAGTAATCATAATTGTAAAGAATTACATCTTTTGCGGATATAAGGGGTAGAATAGTAAGATGTCAAGCATCGTTTTTAAGCTTTTCTCTTGTCATTCTATTTTATCCTCGATATGTAAAAGTATAATTTTATATGATAAAGTAGGGTAAGGCATGAAAATGGTGCCACGTGTAGCGGTTTTAGGATGCGGTCATTGGGGTGAAAATCATATACGGACACTCCATTCTCTCGGGGCTTTGGCAGCAGTCTCTGATATTGATAATGATCGTGCTGCTAGTTTTGCAACGATGTATGGTGTAGAGCTTGTTACACCAGATGATCTTTTTACGCATCGAGATATTGATGCGCTGGTATTAGCACTGCCGCCACAATTGCATACGCAAAATGTGCTCCGTGCTGTTAAAAATGGTAAAGATGTTTTGGTGGAAAAACCAATAGCCTTGAATGTTTCTGATGCTAAACGCCAAGTTCAGGAGGCTGAGGCTTATGAGCGAGTTTTTATGGTGGGCCATATTTTACGTTTTCATCCGGCTTTTGAAAAAATGTGTGAATTGGTGAAAAACGGAGAAGTGGGAGATGTGCGATATATTTATTCTCATAGATTAGGCTTTGGAAAATTTCACACACACAGCGATGCTTTATGGGATCTTGCGCCTCATGATCTCTCAATGATTTTGGCGTTGACAGGGTGTGAACCTTCCGAAATTCGCGGTGAGGGGGCTGCTGTCGTTGATCAGATTTCTGATTTTTCTCATATTCATATGACTTTTCCAAATGGTGTGCGTAGTCATCTTTTTACTTCACGCTTGAGTTCTTATCGTGAGAGACGTTTAACTGTTGTTGGAACAAAAGCTATGCTCGTTTTTGATGATATGGAACCGTGGAGTCGTAAATTGGCAATGCACTATTTTGCCGTTTGGAAAGAAAATCAAGAGTGGGCTTTTAGCATGGATGAGCTGAATTATATTGATGTTTGTGAAGATTTGCCGCTTACTTGCGAATTACGGCACTTTCTTCATTGTATTGAAACGCGTCAATCACCTCGTACAAATGGTGATGATGCTATTGCGGTTTTACGGATTTTAACAGCTGCTGGTGTCAATTATGATAGATAAAAGAGATAGGTAGCGCTTTTGCATTCTTGTGATGATCAATGGAGTTAATATGCAATTCATCGACCTTGGGGCGCAGCGTGCGCGTATTGAAGATAAAATTAATTCTGCAATTGCACATGTGGTCGCTAGTGGTAAGTATATTTTGGGACCAGAAGTAACAGAATTTGAAGAGAAATTGGCAGAATATCTTGGCGTTAAACATGTGATTGCATGTGCTAATGGAACAGATGCTTTGAAGATGCCTCTTATGGCTAAAAATATTGGTCCAGGGGATGCTGTGTTTTGTCCTAGTTTTACATTTTCAGCAACGGCTGAAGTGGTTGCTTTGGTGGGGGCTAAGCCTGTTTTTGTTGATGTTTTACCTGATACATTCAATATTGATGTTGAAAAACTTTCTCACGCTATCGAAATGGTAAAAAAAGAGGGACGTTTAAAGCCAAAGGCTATTATTGCTGTTGATTTATTTGGGCTTTCTGCTGACTATGTGCAAATTGCTCAAGTGGCAGCAAAGGAAAATCTTTTTGTAATTGAAGATGCTGCTCAATCTATGGGTGGAAGAAGCGGTAATACCATGTGCGGTGCTTTTGGTGATGTGGCTGCTACAAGTTTTTATCCTGCAAAACCATTAGGATGTTATGGCGATGGAGGCGCTATGATGACCAATGATGATCATTTTGCAGAACTTTTACGTTCTATTTTGTTTCATGGTAAAGGTGAAACGCAATATGACAATGTACGTATTGGCATGAATTCGCGCTTAGATAGCATTCAGGCTGCAATTTTACTAGAAAAGTTTGCGATCTTTGAAGATGAAATGGAAAAGCGTGTAGAAATTGCTCAACGCTATTCCAATGGCTTAAGAGATATTGTTACAGTTCCAGAAATAGGAGAAAATATTCGTTCTGCTTATGCGCAATATACGATTAAGGTAAAAGAACGTGATAAATTAAAAGATTTTTTACAAAAAAATTCTATCCCTACAATGATTTATTATAAAACTCCTTTACATCAACAGCCAGCTTATAAACACTTTCCTTATGTAAAAGATTCCCTTTCTGTTTCAGAGTCTTTAGGAGAGTGTGTTTTAAGTTTACCAATGCATCCTTACTTGACACAAACGGATCAGGATATGATTATCCAAAAAATAAGAGATTTTTATCACTCTTGAGAGCGTATTTTTATCCTTAAAATTATGGTCAAAGCTCTATTGGTGACTCATCTTAGAAGGTATCTTTTGTTAGAGTGTGTGACCAATGTTTTTGGTATTATTTGCTTTCTAGGACCTATGAAATGTTGTCCTTTAGGGCGGTGATATGATTAGCAAGTGGAATCTGCTAGACAAGAAGATGCTTTTTAACAGAACGGTATGGGTTAAGAAATTTTGTCCTTTAGCTTAGCAAGAAAGTCACGTTTAATAAAAAGGATTGGGGTTATGAAAGTTACAATGAACCTTTGTTGGTTTTACTCTTCATTCAAGGGTGTTTTAAAAGATAACCTATTTAACGGGGCTTTTGGAGAGACAAGTGATTTTTTTGCGAATACGTGATGCGAGGTCATTTTTGCTTTTTGATTTTTGAATCAATGTATTGATGGGTGATGTATTCCCCTCTTGTAGCGCTATTTGAGCTGCCAATGTTGCTGCAAGTTCTTTTGTTTCTTCACGGAGTTCTTCCAGCAATTGGTGGTTAGCAGTCGTGTCAAGCTCATGAGTTTGGATTTTTTGTAAACGTTGCTGATAGTGTGCGATTTTTTCACGCATCATTTTTCTTTCCTTTGAAAGTGTGTATTGTGGCGATATTTTGTTTGATTGCTATCGCTTCTTTGGTGAGAGTGTCTTGTGTGGGGAGGCATAGCCGATAAAATTGTTCTGTTATTTGGCTCAGTTGTATTTTTTGTTGGGCGTATTTTTTTTGCAAAAACTCGTACTTTTGTTGGTTGTTTGCTAATTCTACAGCATGTTGTGCACGAAGAAAATCGTGATTTGCTTCTATTTCCGCGAGTGATAATGGCATTTGCGCACAAACATCTTTATACGCAAAATGAACGGCTTTACGCCAAATAAAAGGAGACAAAAGGACCAGTACCCAAGAAGTGAAAGCAACTCCAAGAATAAAAAAAAGAAACGATTGAATAAGCATAATACCCCTTTTCAAATAAGAATACGTTTAAAACGGATTCCATGTCGGTCTAGGTGTTAATTTTAAATATCCTATATTGATACCAAGGCGTGCGCCGATTCCTGTACGTATTGGGATTAACAAGGTATTATGGTATTTGAGGACATGAAAACCAACACCTGCAATTAAATAGGCAGAACCTGAAATACCACCATAGCGTTTCCATAAATTATTTATGCTATTAAGGTTGTAAACTAAGATCATTAAACGGGAGCCTTGGCCACCAAAATCCCATCCTACTGAGGGACCTTGCCAAAAAACTTTATGTTGACCATAGCTTTTGGTAAAAACTTTTCCTTCGCCATAGGTTAATCCAGCAAAAAAGGCACCAGAAGCTTCTTCTCCTAAAATATAAGCATTGGGATAACCGTATTGTGAAAAAATATTTTGAATTGCAACAGCCAGACCACTAGCTGTTTTTCCAAAAAAAAGATGACCAGAATCAATAATTTCTTGGAGTGAATAATGGGGTTCGTTTTGCTCTATTGGTTGTAGTTGAGCATGTGCAGTGTTTATGGTGATGAATAAAAGGAGGATTAAAGATATAATATTTTTGTACCAGTATTTGAGCAGAGAGAGAGCCATGAAGTTTTCTCCTTTTATTAGTGATAAACAAAAAGATAATATTAGAATTTTCATTCTATTCAAATAAAAAATAAGATATAAGGTTATTTAAATTCTTGAATTTATTTCTGAAATTTTTTTAGCATGATTGTTAATGTTTCCTATTATGCATCAGATATTAAGAGTTTTTCTTTAAAATAAAGTTTGTTTTTTTGAATCTAGGAGTTTTCAATCATTATGACGTTAGATATTTCTTTGAATCCTACGGATCTTGCTGCTTTGCTTTGTAGTCGTATTTGCCATGATTTGATCTCACCTGTGGGGGCTATTCAAAATGCAATGGAGCTTTATGATGAAGGAGGAGCTGAAGAAGATGCTTTACAATTGGTGCGTTTATCCGTTGCGAGTGCTGCTGCACGTCTACAATTTGCGCGATTGGCTTTTGGTTTTGCTGGTGCAAGTGGAGGACAAATAGATACACGGGCTGCAGAGCAGGTTGCTCAACAATATATGAAAGAAGAAAAAGCAACTTTAAAATGGCAAGCTTCTTCTTTATTGTTACCAAAAGATGAAGTTAAACTTTTGCTTAATTTATTATTGATTGCAAACGCGACAGTTTCTCGTGGTGGTGAAATTGTTGTTATGATTTTGCAAGAAGAAAATAAACGTTCTTTTCGATTTGAGGTTTTCGGTAAAACTCTCCGTATACCCCCTCATTTTCTTGCGTTATTTCGTGGAGAAGTTCAAGAAGAGCTTATTGATGCACATGTCATCCAATTTTATTACACAATGTTACTTTCTCAGATGACAGAGATGAAAATAAATATTGATGAAAATGATCATTGTATTGTTTTAGAAAGTGTAAAAAAGCTTTGAATAAGAGAGAAGCGCTTAAGCCGTGTTGGGAAAAGTGGCTTCGATTGAACTTATGAGCAATAGGGTTATATATGTAAATTCTGTGTGGTTACTTCTTAAGCTTTAAGCGCTTTCTATATGAGATTCTTGGTGTGCGAGTTTTCTACTTTTAACAGAGAACAGATCTCGGGAAAAAATCTCGGCCCGCTACACTCCGAGATTTTACAAAGTGCATGTTCACTGCTTAAGCGGTTTTTCGTACGTTCTCTTCAACTGGATCACGTAATACATAACCACGTCCCCAAACTGTATCAATGTAATTTACACTAGAAGAGACTGCTTCCAATTTTTTCCGCAATTTACAGATAAAAACATCGATAATCTTTAGTTCTGGTTCATCCATTCCACCATAGAGATGATTGAGAAACATTTCCTTGGTAAGGGTGGTACCTTTGCGTAAAGAGAGAAGCTCTAGCATTTGATACTCTTTTCCGGTTAAATGAACGGGGCGCCCTGCAACTTCGACGGTTTTTGCATCAAGGTTAACAGTGAGATCACCGGTAACAATAACCGATTGTGCATGTCCTTTAGAACGACGAACAACTGCATGGATACGTGCAATGAGCTCATCCTTATGAAAAGGCTTTGTCATATAGTCGTCAGCTCCAAAGCCAAAACCACGGACCTTGTCTTCAATGGCATTCATACCAGAAAGGATTAGGACAGGAGTTTTTATTTTTGCCAACCTTAGAGTCCGCAAGACATCATACCCTGACATGTCAGGGAGATTCAGATCAAGCAAAATGATATCATAATCATAGAGTTTTCCTAAATCGATACCTTCTTCACCCAGATCAGTGATATAAACATTAAAGTTAGCTGACTTTAACATTAACTCAATGCTTTGAGTAACTGCTCTATCATCTTCAATTAATAATACGCGCATTTTAGATCCCTCACTTCGCTCCTTCACGAATCATAAGGAGCATTTCTATTTTATAATCAGTTAGCAAAGCCACTGTTATAAAAACAATTCATGAAATCAAACACTTATAACAAAGTGTTTATGTATATTTCAGTAGTACGCGTAACAATCACTACTAAATTCCCCACTATCCATGATAGTGGTTAACAAAATATTTTTATTTTTGAAAGAGGCTACAAAATTATTTTAGAAAAATCGCATATTTTTTAACATAATAAAAAAAGAAGGGCTTTTTCTATAAACTTTAACTTAAAAAAATTTGTAAAAGAGCATTATAAATTACTTTTTTACAATTTCAGTGTTTGTTTACTGAGCTTTAAATTTCTTCATTTTATAATATGGGGAAAAGTAAAGAAATAGTTATTGCTCTTTAAAGCAGATTGTATTTTCAGACGCTTTAATGAAAGGCAAAAATTATTATAATTTCAAGTCAATAGACTGTTTTTGTCGGATAGACATATAACTAAAAGATATTTATTGGGTGTAAATGCGAGTTTTGAGTTGGCGCAATCAAGGAGTAGTGAGTATGAAGCCACGAGAAAATATGGTGCGATTGAGGATGTTTCAAGTGCGTGGAAAACGCCGTGAAATTGCACAGCTTGAGATGATGATCGCAGAATTTGAACGAATGGTGTTAGAGCTGGAAGCACAGATTACTCATGAAGAACGTAAATCTGGAAACAATGATGTTCACCATTTTGCTTATTCTGCTTTTGCGCGTGCAGCGCGGCAAAGACGTGATAATCTGATCAATTCAATTCGTGATTTACAGCTTCAAAAAACAAACGCTGAAATTGCTCTCCATGAAGCTAATACAGAGCTGCAACGTGCACAGCTTTTGGAAGCACGAGAAAAGAAGATTGCTGCGGATGATGAGGATATTTTGATTCAATCTAATTCAATGGTTGGCTAATTTAACGGTTGGATGATAAAAGCAATTATTGAAAAATCCATTCTTTTAGATTTATCTTTTGGGTATAGTATAAAACAGCCAAATTTTTATCAAATTTGGCTGTTTTATAAGTTTTTTTATGTTATCGAATCGTAATCAATGGCAACTTAATGCCTGTAGTTTTGAATCTTGGTCGTTCGTAATCCCGCTAAACCGTGTTCATCGATCAAACTTTGCCATGAAAGAAATTCTTCTACAGTCAAAGTATAACGTTGGCACGCTTCGTCAAGACTTAACAATCCACCTCTGACAGCCGCAACAACTTCAGCTTTGCGACGAATCACCCAGCGTCGTGTTGTTTGCGGCGGTAGGTCGGCAATTGTAAGCGGACTTCCATCTGGCCCAATAACATATTTCATTTGTGTTTTTATCAAATTGGTCATTCGTATCCTCTACCTTTAGTCAAGGACTTGATTCGTTTATAGAGCATGAAATTTAAAAAAGAGCTAAACGCGCTGAAAGAAAAAATTAATAAAGTGATTGAGCACGTAAAAAGAAGCTTAAGTGAAGTGTGTAGAAGAACTTCTTGTAATATTTTTCAGATTTTAAAAAGAGCAAAAAAGGTTTTCTCCCAAACGATTGCCATTATGCCTTATTTCTATCATTCTTTTTTTGTTTGCAGCAGCCTTTAAGAAAGTAATGCCTATGGTTGTGGAAAAGATAAAAAAACAATATAAAGACAATCAATCGTGTAAAAGTGCTGAAGAGCGTACATCAAAATGTTAACATATGGGTAGCCATTAAACAGAGCATTAAATAGAGAATGAATACATGTTTTTAAACAGTCTTGATTTACCAGGGCAACCTGAGGATTCTCGCATTGTTGTTGCAATGTCGGGGGGGGTTGATTCATCGGTTGTTGCAGGTCTTTTGAAAAAGGAAGGGTATAATGTTATTGGCATTACGTTGCAGCTTTATGATCACGGGGCAGCAACGCATCGGGTGGGGGCATGTTGTGCAGGACAAGATATTGAGGATGCTCGCCGCGTTGCAGAAACATTAGGAATACCGCATTATGTTCTTGATTATGAAAAGCGTTTTCGCGAAGCTGTTATTGACCCTTTTGCAGAAAGCTATGCTCATGGAGAGACACCAGTACCATGTATTGCATGTAATCAAACGGTTAAGTTTGCTGATTTATTAGCAACAGCACGTGAATTGGGGGCAGATGCTTTGGCTACGGGACATTATATTCGTTCGCGTTCCCACGGAGCGCATCGAGCACTCTTTCGTCCTCTCGATAATGATCGTGATCAGAGTTATTTTCTCTTTGCAACGACACAAGAACAGATTGATTATTTGCGTTTTCCACTTGGTGACCTTCCAAAAGCCCGCGTTCGTGAAATGGCAGCAGAAATGGGATTTGTGGTTGCCAATAAGCATGATAGTCAGGATATTTGTTTTGTTCCACAAGGAAAATATTCAGATGTTATCGCAAAACTGCGTCCAGAAGCCGCTAATCCTGGCGTTATTGTCCATATTGATGGAAAGATTTTAGGTAAACATTCGGGAATTGTTAATTATACGGTTGGTCAACGGCGTGGTATTGGGGTGTCAACGGGTGAAGCGCTTTATGTAGTTTATCTCGATGTGGAAAATGCACGTGTTATTGTTGGACCGCGTGAAATGTTAGAAACACATAAGCTTTTTTTACGTGATGTGAATTGGCTTGGTGATGAGTCGTTAGATAATTTCCCTTCTCAAGGTATTGAGGTAGCTGTAAAGGTGCGTTCAACGCGTCCTCCTCACCTTGCGCGCTTACATTATAAAGAAGGTATTTTTTCCGTTGATTTATTGGAATGTGAAAATGGTGTGGCACCAGGGCAAGCTTGCGTTCTTTATGATGGAAATGGTCATGAGGCGCGTATTCTTGGGGGAGGATTTGTAACACATTCAGAACGTGCGGCCGATACTGAAATGATGTTGAAGCGCGTTTTATGCAATCTTGAAACAAAAGATTCTGTTTCCTCTGAACTAAAACAACAGCTTCATAAAACATAGTTGATTGATTTATAACGATAATTTTCAACCTTAAACTTGAGTGAGAGACTTCCAGAAGGTTTTTTCATTGAGAGTTTGTTTTATGATTGGATCCATCAAAATTATGTCTTTTGCACGTCATGAGCGGGGTTAGGGGGTGGAAAGTATTGATAAGAAAAATATAAAATGTTTTTTAATCAATGCTTTCAAATGCTAGGGAACAGCAACATTATTGGGACTGATAGATAACATACAGCATCGGATATGTTTTACAACTTAAAGTGTTATCATCTTTAGTGGTCAAAGTTGGTAAAATGGGCAAGTGCAATACCTGAGGCTGTGGCAACATTAAGGCTGTCAAAACCGTTAGTCATGGGAATACGTAAGGTTTTTGATTGTTGTAGTATATGGGGCGGTAAGCCATCGCCTTCTGTTCCAAAAATAAGTGCCATTCTTTTAGTTTTGTTGGCTTGCTTGAGAGTGTGTGAAGCAGAAGGGGAGAGTGCATAAAGATGAAAGTTTTTATCCTTTAGAGCAGCTATAATGTCATTTATATCAGCGTTTTGCGTATAGGGTACTTTTAAAGCAGCGCCGGCAGAAACTCTTATTGATTTACGATAAAGTGGATCGCATGAAGTTTTGTCGACAATAATGCCATTGCTGGCAAAGGCTGCTGCATTACGAAAAATTGATCCCATATTATCGTGATTCGAGATACCACATAAAACAAGAATCAAAGCTTTTTCTGGAAGATGTTGTAGAAAACTTTGTAAGGATGGCAGTGTTTTGCGTTTACCAATACCCAAGACACCACGATGAACATGGAAGCCGGTGATATTATCCATGACTTTTTGTGGAACACAATAAATGGGACATAGAGGCTGTGTTTTTTCTAAAAGCGGTAGAAGTCCAGAGAGACGGTTTGCTACGATGAGCAGTGAGATGGCAGAAAAATCTTTCGAGTGCAGTAATGCGGACAATGTTACTTTGCCTTCAGCAATAAATTGATGTTGCCGTCCAACAAGATCTTTTTCACGGATATTATGATAGGCTTTTAGGCGTGGATCATCTGTTTCATTGATTGTTATGATATTCAAATGCATGCGAGATTTTTAGTGCTTTTTTCTTATGATTTCCAGATGTTAGAATTTATTTTATTTAAAAAAAAGAGATAAAAAAACATTATTTTGAAACTTATGGTAGAATTTATGTTGACAATATACAACCATAGGTGTAGTATAAAAACACTGGTACGGAATCATATATTTTTCTCGTATCGGGTGCAGTGTCTTGGGTCCCCGCTATTTCCCAAGTTCTGTATGCCCTTAATTTCTAAGGGAAAAGAATCTGGGTCCCCAATGCCCAGATTCTTTTTTTGAGGGTAGTCATTGTTTTTCTTTATTTATATCTCAATTTTTTAGTAAATCACATTTCAAAATGCAGTTGACCTGTAAGGTTACAGTAGAGTGCTAAGATATTTTTCTAGGGTTCAAAGATGGCTTATAGATGGGTTATAATGCGCATCATAAGACTGAAAAGTAATGCATGATCATGATACATTTGAGCAAAAAAGTTTTTCGTTTATGAGATGTGAGATGGCTTTAAGTTATTCAGAAAACGATTAATAATGAAGGTGATGTGTTTGATTGCTCTTGGGAAAGCTCTTTGTTTATTCTGTTCCTCTCTTCTTCCTTTATTGATTCTGTTCGTGTAACTGAGCAGTTTTTACGATAATAATGTGAGCTGAAGCGTTTATTGTATGCTGAAGCTTCTGTAATATTGAGGAAATATTGTCGATATGCCAAAAGTATAATTATATGGTTGAAAATATTAATCCCTTATTTCGTGAAGAAAAGGATGAGGTTCATGGATGTAAAAATCAATATACAAAGCTTAACTTTATACTCTATTTTTATTGCGTGTATTGTTTTTGCTTTGAAATATTGGGCATATCACATCACAGGTTCGGTTGCACTTTATTCTGATGCATTGGAATCAATAGTTAATATTCTTGCGTCATTGGCAGCATGGTGGGCTGTTAAAGTGAGTATGAAGCCAGCGGATCAGGATCATCCCTTTGGGCATCATAAAGCAGAATATTTTTCTGCCATTCTTGAAGGGATACTCATTATTATTGCGGCAATTGTTATTTTAAGAGAAGCATGGATAGCTCTTTCTACCGTTCAATTATTGCAGAAGCCTGGAATATGGCTTGTTATTCATCTTATTGCAACTGTCATAAATTGTATGTGGGGAATGGTCCTTATTTGGCAGGGAAAACATCATCGCTCACCGGCTCTTAAAGCTGATGGAGTCCATTTTATAACAGATGTTTTTACTTCGCTTGCAATTATAATTGGTCTGATTGCTGGTTTTGTAGGAGGATGGGGAGTTTTAGATCCAATTTTAGCGATAATCGTTGCCGTTAATATTCTCTTGCAGGGATGGAAGGTGATTAGAAATGCTGTTCAGGGATTAATGGATGTCGGCGTTGAATTGAATGAAAGCATGCGGATTCGGGAGCTGATTTCTGCAAATGCATCTGGTGCGCTTGAGGTTCATGATTTACGGACGCGTGTTGCTGGGAGGGTTACTTTTATAGAGTTTCATTTGGTTGTGCCTGCTGTAATGCAGGTAGGAGAAGCACATAAAATTTGTGATAAAATCGAAGGTGTTCTTCAAAAAGAATTTGATAATGTGCGTATTTCTATTCATGTCGAGCCTGAAGATGAGGCAAAATTGCCTCCCGGTACAACGGTGGTACCTTTTATATAAAAAGATTTTTTTCAAATTGCCTGTCATGTTATGGAGATTGTTTTTTATGATGGGGCGATTCATACCTCTCGAAAATACAATGAATCTCTTTCGTTGATTTAATTTTTGCATCAATCAATTATAAAAGATTAAACAGAGTATTTAAGGCAAGATTTATTCTATTTCGTTAAAATACTGTCATTTAAGGTGGGGGGAGATAAGGCATATAAAATTTGATCTATTAAGTGTTTTTAGAGTGTGGAGTAAATATTCAAAATAGGGCTTGCCGATGTATTCTTGTGTAAGTGAATCTCATGAAATGGTTAGCCGCTTAAATTCACTTAAGAGAACGGATTGTTTACAGACTGTCGGGAGTAGATGTTTCGTTTCTTAGGGCGAAGAGGAATGAAGCTTTCGTAATAAGTTTAATGAGATTTAATTATAAATTTTATATGAAAGTTATGAATAGAATTTTAAAGTTTGTGATCATAGATCAATCATTATTGTTGCTAATAAATGTGTTATTCTATCGATAAAATGTGTTCTGTTTTAAGTGTTCTTTATTGCATGAAGGATAGGGGACTCATTAAAGAATGAAAAAACAAAAAATAATGCTCATATCTCTATTCTTTAAAGGATATTATTGTCGTTGCTTTAGAAAACCGCAAAGCTGAACTAAAGAATGATGCTAAAGATAGAAACTGGTTTTTAATTGATGCCTTCATATTTTTATTCCAATTTAGCATCAAAAATTTTACAATGACGCGTACAGTACTGGTGCATCCTAATCATAAATATGCTGCTATATCAGAGCTATTTTAATGTATAGACAACAAGAAAAAGCAAAGAATTTATGAGGAAAATAATACTATAAAGTCAAAAATTTATACGCAATAAATTAGAGAGATAGATCGAATTTTTATAAAATACTTTATGAGACAACAACCAAACATATCTGGCTTTACTTTTACTTATTTTTACAAACGTTCGTTTATGTCTTTTGCGTTATATTCATAAAGATCAGATTAGCGGTTATCTATAGATAACTCTTGGTTGAGAATATGAAAGGAAAGCGCGATACTATAGTAGAGTTTTGCCTGTCTTTATCGTTTAACCAGTAAAAGTGATCCCAAATCTGTGATTTCGTCACAAGTGATTTTATCATACCTATAAACGAAGTTAGATGTTTACCTGAATAACTACAGTATATATTTTAAGAATAGAGAAGATATTTCATATCACTATGATGTTATTAAAGAGCTCTTAAAACAATGATTCCTGGTGTTTTTGCAACATAATCCATAAAAGGAGAATCAACGACTTTTTCGTTTGCTTTTCGTGAAGAAGCATTTCTTAACATTGGACCTTTATCTGTCATGATAAAGAAGCCCACGTGTGTTACATCCAATCCAGCAAGTTTTGTATAAATACCAATAAAATCACCAGACTGTAAACGACCTATAACCTCCTCATTAATAAAGTTGCTTGGAATATATGTTATCGTGCGTTTCACAACTGGCAACCCAGGTAGATAGCTTCCACCATCAGCTTTTTTGTTGAGATATTTTTCTATTTTTACCGCATGGGGACTTATTTCAGCGGTAATATCAGTGGCGAGTTTATATTCTCTATAAGCCCAGTCTGTAAAAAAATGTTTGCGATTTAAAAAATGAACATTACCGTTAATATAACGCGTTTTTATGACGTTATTTATGAATTCTGTTTGGGATGTTGATTTGCGTAATGCTTCAACATAATCCAGATAAGTGAAGCAATCTAAGCCTCTAAAATCAATAATCAGTTTTTCTGGTGTATTTTCTGAGCCATGTAACATATTTGCTTGGTAAGGTGTCCCTAAAAAAGCTTCAGAAAGAAAGTCAATTAGTGCCCCTTTTTCCTGATAATTTGTTTCTGAACGTTTTTTGAGAAGAGCATTTAGTTTATTTAGAGTATAAGGATCTAGTTTTACGTTGTTTGTTTGTTGTGTTTTTATTTTATTTCCTAAAATACTCTCTTGTGAATCAGAATCCTGAACATCATATCCTGTTACCAATATTAAAATGAGAACTAATAGAGATATTTTTCGCATTCTATACACCATTTTTGCATTAACAATTCATGACTAACTATTTCTAAAAGTGCTATTTTTTAAATGCGTATCACGATCATCATTAGATTTAACAGTAGCATATAATCATTAAGAGCATCAATGAATATAAAGATATAATCATGGTTTTTAAGGTTACAAAAATTGCAAGCGATATGAATAGTTTCTAAGATTATAGAATTAAAGAATATTTCTCTATAATATACTTATTTTTTAAATAAAACGATTGTCAGATAAATACTTTTAAAAATATGATGAGCTTTTTGCATTGTTAAGCTATTTGGGTGATGCTGCTTTAACCTTATAGCACATTCTGAGGGTAAGAAAATTCTTTAAGAGCTTATCTTTTAAAAGGTTTCAATTGCTATAGGATATCTAACGTATCAAATGGAATTGAGATTCCTGAAAATGGTGGTATGAGAAGGGGAAATGATGTCTGATAAAATCTATCATAATGTCTCTAAAACTATTGGAAATGCTCTGTGCTTCATGAAATTTTGTTTATGAGTTGGTCGCACAAATATTTTATTCGTATAATGCAAAAAAATATTTTTATGCTTTGACAATGATATACCAATTAAAGATATACTAATTAAAACGTAATTTTATATTTTTATCTTGACTCTTACTTAAATTTTTACTTTGTTATTATTTTATATATGACAAGTATATGGTATAGAATACTTTTAAAAGGAAAAGGGAGTAAAAAGATAGCGGGGGAGTAGTTGTATGCGTAAAATAGTGTGTATGTTATGCAAGACCAAATGCTCAATCCGAATTTTGTTCAGCGTGGGCTCGTTTTAGTGTTCATCACTTTATTGTTAGATATTCTTGGCATTGCGATCATTTGTCCTGTTTTGCCTGAATATTTTTCTCAATTAACTGGAAAAGATGTCAGTACATCTTTTGTAGAAAGAGGAAAATTACTTGCAGCTTATTCAGTGATGCAGTTTTTGTTTGCTCCTGTTATTGGCAATCTCTCTGATCGTTATGGTCGTCGTCCTATTTTGCTTCTCTCTATTATCTGCTTTGCTCTTGATAACCTCATATGTGCTATAGCATGGAGTTATTCTATGTTATTTATCGGGCGTCTTTTGTCAGGGATGAGTGGTGCTAGTTTTGCAACTTGTACAGCTTATCTTGCGGATATATCCGATGACAAAACCCGTACACGCAATTTTGGTCTGTTAGGCGTTGCATCCGCATTGGGGTTTATTTTAGGATCGTTTATTGGTGGTTTTTTAGGTCAGTTTGGTCCGCGTATTCCGTTTTATTTTGCTGCTGGTTTTTCACTCATTAATTTTATTTTTTCTTGGCTTATGCTTCCAGAAACTCTTTCTCTATGGAATAGGCGCTTTTTTGATATTAAGCGGGCAAATCCCTTAGGTGCTTTTTGGCACCTGAAACAATATCCGATGGTTCTTTGGGTGTTATTGGTCTTTTTTCTTTATTGGTTTGCGGAATCTGTATGGTTAAGCATTTGGGCTTTCATTGCAAAAGAACGCTATGATTGGAGTTCTTTTTCTATTGGGCTCTCCTATAGTGTTTTTGGGATAGGCCAATTTATTGTAGTCGCTCTCATTTTGCCTTATTTTTCTAAACGATGGAGTGATTGGCATATTGTTATAGTGGGGCTTTTGTTTGCTTCCGTTGCTATGCTAGGCTATACATTCGCAACGCAGGGGTGGATGGTTTATATGGTTTGTGCGTGTACAATGCTTGAATATCTTGTTCATGCACCTATACGTGCTATTGCTTCAGCGCAGGTACCAACAAATGTACAAGGAGAACTGCAAGGAGCGATGACATCTGTTGTTTCGTTAAGTTTAATATTTGGTTCTGTTTTTTATGTGTTTCTTTTTGAATGTTTTACAGATAAAAATACACAGTTTTATTTTTCTGGTGCTCCTTTTGTTGGAGGCTTTTTTCTTCTTGTCGTTGCGACAGTTATTTTTGTCTTGCGGGTACGTTAATTTGTTGAGGGGAGCTGGTACGTACTATTTTGCTAGAGAATGCACAAGATAAACAAAATGCATCATTTTATAGGTAAAAAGCTTTTTGTGATATTGTTTGTATAGTAGAGTCCGTATTTTTTCTATTGCGTGTAAATTAATATCCAGTGCTAATGCAGCAGCATATTGAAAACAAAGATTAAAACGTATCTGCGTTAGATGTATCAGTACTGTGCGAACAATTCCAAATTTTATATGGCAAGTTGGAAGTAAAATATTGCGTATATTTGTTTGCATCACTTCTGGAATCGAAAAAACTCATTTTGGAAGAATATAAAGTTGTAAAATTGAAAAACCGTTTCCTGTTTTGCCATCACTTTTTTATTCGGCTTTACAGCTTTCAAAACCATCTACGGTAATATCTTTTAAAAAGTAGAGATTTGTTACATGGTCTCACACTTTAGTTTTTTATTCTTTAATAGGAATTATGCTTCTCATGCAAAATAGAATGCTTAAAATTGTATTATGAATCTAATACTTATTTGAAGGAATAGCTTTCAATGTGTTTGCGCCAATTTCATGATAGTGCCAATAAAGAATATAAGGTAAAAGTCACTGTCAATGGTATAAGATCTGCTGTACACTACTTACTTTACGTATATAAAAGATGCAGCACCAATCATTCACTTTGCTAGTTTCTAATGTTCCGATAGCTCTGAGCTCTTGGTACGGTTAGGTGCTTTACTCTTTTTAAAAATGGTTTTTATCGACACACTTATCTTGCTTAGGGGGAAGCCAATGATTTTGATGAATACAATTCTAAGAGGAGAGGTCATGAGAAAAATTCAAGTTATTCAGTGCTCTCATCTTAGTTGCAAAATGATAAATAATAACACTTATTCAATAAGTTGTAGGTATACAAATAATATAGTTGTGTATGGGAAGATGATATAATTTAAAGGAGAGAAGCTAGAAAGTGAGATATTTTATTTTAAGATATTTTTTTATAATTCATAATGAGATCACAGAAATGCTGAAAGAGGTAGTGGCTATCTTGTGGTCCAGGAGAAGCTTCGGGGTGATATTGAACAGAAAAAACTGGTTTTCCAATGATTCGAATACCACAGTTTGAACCATCAAAGAGAGAAATATGTGTTTCTTGAACATGTTGTGGTAAAGAGGCAGAATCTACGGCGAAACCGTGATTCATCGATACAATCTCAACTTTTCCAGTGTTGAGGTCTTTAACTGGGTGGTTGGCACCATGATGTCCTTGGTGCATTTTCATGGTTTTTGCACCAACCGTAAGAGCGAGAAGTTGGTGACCAAGACATATTCCAAAAATTGGTAAATTATGATCAATTAATGTTTTGATCGTTGGAACGGCATATTGAGCCGTAGCTGCGGGGTCCCCTGGTCCATTAGAAAGAAAAACGCCATCAGGGTTCATTGCTAGAATTTCTTTTGCAGTTGTGTGGGCAGGTACAACAGTAATGCGTGCTTTTTGTGTTGCCATAAGGCGAAGAATATTACGTTTAATACCGTAGTCAATTGCAATGATATGAAGATTGTGCACATTGTTTGTACCGTATCCTTTATTCCAGCTCCATGGTTTTTCATCCCATTGCATTGATGATTGAGATGTCACGTCTTTCGTAAGGTCAAGATTGACGAGACCGTGCCATTTTTGCGCACGTTTCTTTAATGAAGGAATATCAAAAATTCCATTAGAATCATGTGCAATGACAGCATTTTGCGCACCTTTTTCACGAATAAGAATTGTGAGCGCACGTGTATCAATACCACAAAGTGCAATAATTTTACGCGTTTTAAGCCATTGATGAAGATTTTCATTGGCACGATAATTTGAGGGATGTGTAATGTCTGCCTTGAAAATAGCGCCAACAGCACCATGACAATTGAGAGGAGAGAGATCTTCAATATCTTCACTATTTGCCCCTACATTTCCTATATGAGGAAAAGTAAAATTAACGATTTGTTGTGTGTATGACGGGTCTGTGAGGATTTCTTCATAGCCTGTGATAGCGGTGTTAAAACACACTTCAGCTTCAGCAATACCTGTAGCACCTGCTCCTTTGCCTTCAATAACGGTTCCATCAGCTAAGACTAAGAGGGCTGTAGGTTTTTTGATACTCCAAGGGTGGCTGGGTGAAGTCGTTTGTATCATAGTATGTATCCACAATTTATTCTCTGAAAGGTATAATGATCAACTTTACACAAAAATCATACCTTTAACAGATGCTGTGTATATTATTCTGGTAATGTTTCGCTTGAAATAGGCAGTATAAGTACATTCCATGAAGAGGTAAAGTCTTGTTTTAGCTTTTCGAAGATCGAGTCCTTAATTATTTTTTTATCCTCCATTGCAAGATGGATAAAGATTGGTTAAAAGGCTTTTTTTCTTGAACAAAATTGGATAAATTTATGTTGCGTAACCAGATTGATGGGGCTCTTAGGGCTGCTTTGAAAGCGCAAGATAGTGCGCGTCTTGCTACACTTCGTTTAATGAATGCTGCAGTTAGGGATCGTGATATCCTTTATTATGATCAAGGGAAGTTAGAAGTGGATGATCAGCAGATACAGTCTGTTTTCACTAAAATGCTTCAACAGCGTGAAGAATTGATGCGAGTCTATAAAGAGTCTGGTTGCCTAGAATTGGCAGAGAGAGGACAAGCAGAAATAGAAGTTATTCGTGAGTTTCTTCCTTATCAACTTAAGGAGATGGAAGTAGAACAGGTTCTCTGTGAAGCTTTAGCACAAACAAAAGCTGAAAAATTACGCGATATCGGTAAGGTGATGGCATGGCTTAAGGAACGGTATGCGGGGCAAATGAATTTTTCTAAAGTGTGCAATAGTCTTCGTAAGAAATTGCAATAGATCTTATTAATTCAAGGGGATTGGGAAATATTTTTTATTGTGCTTCGCCTTTGTAAGTCAGTAGGATTTTGATAAATATCATTTATCTTGTACATATATACTATTATCAAAAAATATTTTTTTAAAATAAACGAATCTTTTTTGGAGCTCATAGGGCAATAAAAACATCTTTTATGTATTATATTTTTCTGTTCTTCAAAGCTGTTAGATCATTAACAAAATAAAAAAATTATAGAGTCTCTACTTAAAAAAAAATCTATTGTCTGCACTGTTAAAAATTTTAAAATAGGATGATTAAGCTAATTGATACAGATTTCTAATTTTGGGGAGTGTGTTGCTGTCTTTTTTGCTGTTTCAAAGCATTTTTTTAATAAAGAGTTGCCGTATTTTTTAGAGTGGTGATTATTCGGTAAGAGATTTAAATGTAGATGATATTTATCAATATGATGTGTATCTTCTTAATTCAAGCGCTGGTTTTAATGATAAGAAAATCAGAACTTTAAAATGTTTTTTCTATAGAAGACATTTTTAAGCTGAGTTGATGAAATGAAAAGATATTTTTAAAATAAGTCTTTGTTTGTAATGTGTTTTGAGCTGATTTTGAAATTCTTTTCTCTGATTAAATCCCTTATAAGCTATATAAAATCTATAAATTATGCAGAATAAAATGAGTAATCTCTATTTGTAGGGATACAGTGGTGAATCTGTTAAAAATAGTTCAGTTAGCAACAATGGCTTACCCGTTAACCGTAAACGGGAACGGCGTGCCCATAGCACACCTTGTTGACCAATATGAATGTAATCGCGGGTTAATTGGTCATGGTTAAATAAATAATGTCCTAGAGGTACAGTTCCCAAATGCATCAAGGCTTGATTGTGTAGGAGGGTTTCTTGTGGAATTACAGTGCGTCCAAGGAGCCAAGGTTTATTATCTCCCATCAATATGATTTCGCGTAGCCAATAACGCGCACTTTCGGGGAGATGCTCTGCTTCGTCTGTTAATTGATCTCGCGTAATAAAACATTCGCGTTGTGGTTGAACTTGGAGGCAGGTACAATATTTCTTTAATCGAAGCGTCATTGAGCCCGATTCCATGAGCCAATCGCGAATATTTTCTGGTATTGGAGGATTTTGATCAGAGAGCCACTTTAGAGGTGGTAAGATGGAATCTTCAAGATCAGACATCATTTTACTCCACATTTAAAGTCTTATTCCATATGTTATGTTGGGCGAACTAAAATAAATAGCTCTATTGTAATACAAGGAGTATAAAAGCAGCAAGATTTTAACAGAAAGATATCAAAGGTCTTTAAAAGAAGATATGCGGAAAATACCTATCATAGGATCATTTTCATTAAAAAGGCAAAATAAGGTATTATGTTTTATCCAAGGCGCTTTCACACAATGCATTACGGAAATTTCTTTATCTCATGAGAGCAATGGGAAAAATGTTTTGTGCTTTAAAATTTGTTTGTAACGCATATAAAAAATCATCTATGTAAGATGATATAAAGAGGAAACTGTAAGAGAAACAAAACTTTATTTTATACTTTAGAAAGTGAAGAGGTATTCAAACCTTTTGAATTGAGATGTAAAGAAGATCGTATTCTTTATAATAAGTAATTTTATAGTAATACATATATTTTTGAAAACTTTAAAATAGATTATATTATTTAAATTGTAATAAATTACTTCATATTACAGAATGTGTAGTTATTTTATAATAAAGTTATATTCATATGTATTTATAGTATATCTACTTTAGATATTCTTTTATTTCACAGATTAGAAAAAATTTCTTTATCATTTTTTCTTACCTTCTCTCTTTACTTCTTAAGAATGCAAAAGAGCTCTTCGATTTTTTCGGTAAAAAAGGTATTATTGATAAAGTGTATAGGCTTTAAGTGCTGTGCGGTAGAATCTTTAATCATCGTTAGTGATTTTTGTAACCTTATGGATTGTTATTACAGTGAGATGAGCTAGATTTGCAGTGAGATGAGCTAGATTTGCGCACACGGTACAAAAATAAGTTCGTATTTCGTTAAAATAACGCAACATATCTCTCCTGATATGCGTAAGTTTATATAGGTATGAAATGGTGCGTTATAAAGGTTTTTACTGCATTTCGTTTTAAAATCGTTTTAAAATACGGTGATGGTGTATGCCCAAAATTGCAGCTTAAGCATCTCACCATCATATCAAAACTGGTAACAACGAGTTACAGGGAAATATTTCAAACTTTTCTAGTTGTTTCCCAGTTTTTTATTGAATCCCTAAAAAGGTGTAAAAAAATAAATACTCTATGATCGAATTTTTTGTCCTATCCATATAAGAATACAGGCTCCTATAAAACCTGAAATAAGATAGCCAAGCCAACCAGCAAAACTTACACCTAAAAGACTAAAAAGAAAGCTTGCTAGCGCAGCGCCAATAATCCCTAAGATAATATTTAACAATATTCCTGTTTGGCTTTTCATAATATACTGTGCAGCCCAACCTGCGATCCCGCCGATAATAATAGCTGCAATCCAACCGATGTTTGCATCTTCCATGATACCCTCCTTTGCCTGAACTTAAATTGTAACTAGAGTAAACTTTATAAAAATCAAGATTTATTCCTTTTTTATCCAGTGGAAAGGATATTTCTGTTAGAAATTTTACTTATTATTTTCCTTTATATTAAAATAATATTCACATTTATATCATAATAATACTTAACAAGCGTAAATATATAACACATTTTAATTTATAAATAAATTAATTATTTGAGAAAATATGAATAAAAGAAGAAAGTATTAGTGAAAATGCTTTAAGAAGTCATAAAGTTTATTTATAAGCTTTTTTAAGCTCTCTCTTAAGTTTAAAAAAACAATTGTGATTAAAGCAATAAGTAAAATGGATATTTAAAAGTTTGGAGCTTGCTAATTGATATCAATGATGTTTGAAATGAAATTAAAACTGTTTTGTTGACACGTTATAGAATGGCTGTATAGGTTGAGCCTCTACCAATCTTGATATAAATGTTGCATTTTTGTGGAGTTTTGCATCCCTTATTAGAGTATTTCTGTTTTTGCTGCTACTGTGGGGCAATTCCTTTTTACAAGGCGAGTTTAGGTTGGAACTATTATACTCTTGACTTTCTCTTTATGTGTTTAACAGTCTTGGTTTTGAGATGATTAGGCATTTTTACGTCTTTCTTCAAGAGTTCTATTCTACATGCTGCTTTGTTTATAATGTGCAAGCAAATGACTTTGAGTAATTCATCATGAATAGATTTTAAATGAAAGAAAGTTACGATGCAGAAAGCTCATTTAAATTGTCAAATAATAAAATATTTTAATTAAATCAATATCTTGACCATATTCAAAATCGAGTAATCGATATGATGTATTTCTTATTCAAGTTATTTAAAAGTTTAAGGTTTTTCTGTTTGTTCTTCAGCAGGGTTGCGTAGGCGAGAACTTTGAAGAAGTCCCTGTTCTTCTAAAATGGGGTAGATCATTGAGGTCAAAAGAGAGTTGATTTGTTTGAGGTCGCGGACAGTGTCGAGATGAAGACTGGATGATTCTATATTTTTGAGATCCCCTTCACGCAAACGTTTAAAATGTTTTAAACTCATCTCCTTTTCTAAGTTTCGTAGTTGATCCTTTTTTTGTACCAATAGGTGTGCAGTGTGTGTATCACGTGAGACGAGAACGTTAAATGCTATATGCGCGTTGGCTAGTACAATGGCGTGGAAACGAAGGAGATCATTCCAGCCCTCACTGCTGAACTGTAAACCTTTTTGTTGTTTCTTTTTAACCAGCATCAGCATATTATGAATAATGATATCGCCTGCTTGGTCTAATTTTATACAGGCGCCTAGAAGTTCTTGCGTTTGAAGAGCTTCTTCGTCAGATAATTTTTGTCCCGCTAATCGTGCAAGATAAAGTTTGATGGCGATATGTTTTTTGTCCAATATGGTGTTGAGTTGGTTAAGTTCACGAATAATATTGGGATCAGGATTTTCATAAAGTCCCATGATTTTTTCTAGCATGATGTCTACAAGATCACAAATATGAATGACTTCACGCATGACATTTGAGAGAGCGAGAGAGGGGCGTTCAAGCACACTGTCATCAAGAGCTGTTTGATCCGATAAATTGAGCGTTTTGTCGGCTTGCGTTTTTTTTGCACTTATATGAACAATTTGAGTGGTTAATTTTAAAACCCATTTTGAAAGCGGTATTCCAGCAAGGAGAATGAAAACATTAAAAATAATGTGGGCGTTGATCACTTGAGTAGGGGCGTTATTGCCAAGCCATGTGATGGGAGGGCGAAAGGAGAGAAATAAGATAAGTACAAGGATTGAACCGGCCCCACGCATGAGTAAATTTCCTAAGGGAACGAGGCGGGTATTAGGAGAGGCGTTGCGCGTTAAAAGTGGTGCTATAAGAGAAGAGCCAAAGTTGACACCAAGAACCATGACAACACAGAGTTGCGTATGGATAAGATCGTAGTTGGCAAAATTGACCAGCAAAATGATTCCTGCAATAGATGAATGTAAGAGGTAGGTTAAGCCAGCAGCCAACAAAAAAGTGGAAACAGGATCGGTTGAAAGATAACGAATGATGCTAGGCAAAATTTCGCTTTCACGTAAAGGTTCTGTCGCTGTACTTATCATCTCTAAAGATAAAATTAACAGACCAATACCGATGACAATACGTCCTATTTGACGCCACTCACGTTTTTCTGTTGTCATGAAGATACAAGTGCCAATTAAAAGACAAAGGGGTACAACAAGTGTGAGATCATAGGTGAGAATTTTAACAACGATTGCTGATCCTAATTCTCCTCCGCGTACAGCCATAAGTCCCGCTACTCCAGAGACAAAACCAGATTCAACGAAAGAACCAACAAGGAGCGTTATTGCTGTAGAGCTTTGTAAAATCATTGCTGTAAAAAGCCCAAAACTTACCGCAAACAATGGTTTTGAAATGACGTGGCACATTTTATATTTAAGTTTGTCACCATAGGCGCGTTCAATTCCTGTGCGCACCATGCGTGTGGCCCAGAGAAGTAAAGAAATAGCGCCGGCAAGATGAAGGAGTACCAATGAACCATTCATGATACTTTATTCTTTCTCTGTTGTTATGAGTATGTTTGCCTCAAAATTGATAAATTAAAGTTTATCGTTTTTATTTCGCTTTTGCTTTTAATACTTGATTAAAATCATAACCGCTTGGATTTTGAAAAACCTTTAGACCAAAACAGGGAAGAATGGAATAAAGGTGATCAAAAATATCACCTTGAATTTGTTCGTAGTCTATCCAAACGGTGGTGTTCGTAAAGCAATAAATTTCCAATGGTAAACCATTTTCTGTAGGAGGTAATTGCCGTGCCATAAAGGTCATATTAGGGTTGATGTTTATATGTTGTTGTAGATAAGCAAAAACATAAGCACGAAAAGTTCCAATGTTGGTTAAACGGCGCGTATTGGCTAAGACATCATGATTTTTATCTAATTGAGCGTTCCATTGGTCAATTTCTGCTACTTTTTGCGTGAAATAATTTTCTAATAAATTAAATCGGGAAAGATATTTTTGTTCTTCTTCTGTGAGAAAATGGATACTTGATTGATCAATAAAAAGGGAGCGTTTGATGCGTCTTCCACCCGATTCTTGCATTCCACGCCAATTTTTAAAAGGGTCGGTCACAAGTTTACGGATAGGAACTGAGGTGATGGTGTTGTCGAAATTTTGAACTTTAACAGTATGCAGGGCAATTTCAATAACATCACCATCGGCACCGAGATTGGGAATTTCAATCCAATCACCAACGCGAACCATGTCAGTGGATGAAATTTGAATACCGGCAACGAGAGAAAGAAGCGTATCTTGAAAAATTAACATGAGAACCGCGGCCATTGCACCAAGACTGGAGAAGAGAATAAGAGGGGAGCGGTCAATCAATGTAGCGACCATTAAAACTGTCGCAACAGCAAAAAGTGCAATTTTAGCAATTTGAATATAACCTTTTATTGGTTTTAACCGTGCTGTTGGTTGTTGTTCGTAGAGGATGTTAATGACATTGAGACAGGCAGAAATTGTCAGAACAACAAAAAAGATAATGAAGGCGTTAGCAACATTACCGATGACAGTACTGAATGCATTGGGCAATGTTGGTATAAAATTAACTCCAACTGAAATAATAAAGGCTGAAATGATATTCGCTATGTATTGAATAGCATTATTAATATCGATCGTTGTATTTTTGGGGAGAAAAGAAGAGAGTTTTTTTGCTCCGTGAATAAGTAATTTTCGTCCTAGAAAGTTGACTAAAAGGGCAAATATAGTAAGAATAATAAGCCAAGAAATAGCCTCTAACCACGGATATTGAACAATAAATTCGATCACTTTTCCACTCTCCATTTCTAAAATTATATGCAGTTAAGAGTTTAAAATTTTACAACTACTTAAGAGGAAGTATTGGAATTATGCTCTAAAGTCGTTAAATATGCAAAAAAGAATTTTCAAACTCTGTGAGAGATAATGCGTTTTCCGCCCGATTTCCTTAATGAACTGCGTACTAGACTCCCAATTTCAACAGTGATTGGTCAACGGGTGGATTTTGATCCTCGAAAAAGTAAGCCTTCACGGGGAGACTTTTGGTGTTGTTGTCCATTTCATGGTGAAAAAACGCCAAGTTTTCATTGTGATGATCATAAAGGGCGCTATTATTGTTTTGGTTGTGGTGTCAGTGGAGATATTTTTACCTTTTTGTGTGAGCTTGATGGATTGCACTTTTCAGAAAGTGTAGAGCGTTTGGCTGATTTTGCGGGAATGAAACTCCCTATTTTGGATTCACAAAGTCATAAACGTCAACTGGAAAAAGCTGAACTTTATGATGTGATGAAAATTGCTACAGATTTTTTTCAATATAATTTACGCGATAAAGGAGGTGTGCAAGCACGTCGTTATCTGGATGCACGTGGTGTGACACCAGAGCTCGTAGAGCGTTTCCGCATTGGTTTTGCACCGGTAAGGCGTACAGCTTTGAAAGAAGCTTTGAGTGCACGGGGCATTTCAATAAAGCAAATGGAAGAATGTGGACTTCTCACAGTGCGTGAGGGGAGTGCGGATTCTTATGACCGATTTAGAAATCGCATTATGTTTCCTATCGAAGATTTGCGCGGACGTGTGGTGGCTTTCGGAGGGCGTGCATTAGAGAAAGAGACACGAGCAAAATATCTCAATAGCCCTGAAACAGTGCTGTTTCATAAAGGAAATATACTTTATAACGCGGTAGCAGCTCGCAAAAACAGTCGCTTTGTTGGCGATGAAAAAAATCATTCACTCCTTGTTGTTGAGGGGTATATGGATGTCATTGCATTGACTAAAGCTGGTTTTGAAGGAGTTGTAGCGCCCTTAGGGACAGCATTAACGGAAGCGCAAATTGAGCTTTTATGGCAGATGGGGAAGGAGCCCATTTTGTGTTTTGATGGTGATGATGCTGGTTTAAACGCTGCTTTTCGTGTTGCTGATCGTGTGTTGCCTCTTTTAAAGGCTGGGGTTTGTGTACGCTTTGTTTTGTTGCCACAAGGAAAAGATCCTGATGAAATTGTTTGTGCTGGTGGAGCACAACTTTTTTCTTCTTTTTTGCAAAAAGCAATTCCTTTGAGTGAGCTTTTATGGTGGCGAGCTACCTATGGAAAGCATTTTGAAACTCCAGAGACACGAGCAGCGCTAGAAAAACAACTAAAACAACAAATTTTTACGATTAAGGATGAAGATGTCCGTCGTTATTATTTGCAAGATGTAAAAAAACGCCTTTTTGATTTTTTTCGTCCCTCTTTTTCGAAAAAAAAGGGAGAAGGGCGATATGATCAATCTTCATCAAATAGGATCTTTAAAGATCAATCCTTTTCTCTGTTAGCAAATTCTGAAATAGTACGAAATTCTTCGCAATCTATTCCTTTGCGAGAAGCAGTGATTTTACTCACTTTAGCTTACTACCCTGAGTTGTGGTATGAAAATTTTGAAATTCTTTCTGAGTTAGAATTAAAAAATACTCAATTGATGTGCTTTCATCAAGCTATGTTGGAAATTCTTGGGAATCAACAGCTTCATGATAAGGAGACGATGGTTGCGCTCTTAGAAAAAAGAGGGCAAAAGGCTCTGTTAGAGCGTATGAAACATCTTGTGCAAAATATTGGTATGCGTATTATTTTTGGTAGAGCTTCTATAGAGGATGCACGTGCGATATTAAAACAAGCTGTCTACTTGCATCTTCAAGAACACCACCTACATAAGAGATTACAGGATATTAAAGAGCAACTTGTAGAAAATCCTAAGAGTGAGGTTTTTGATCTGCTTCGTGAGGTAAAAAATGAGCTGGAGCAGATGCAGGCAACAGAAGCGTTAATTGAAGGGTTTGGAAGTTGGTTGGATGAAAAAATAGACGGGAATACACAAGATACGATAAAATGATTCGCTTTTTTAATGCGAATCAGTCACTTAAATTTTAGATGAGGAAGTTTATGGGAGTGACATTTTCATAAAGATGGCAATTAAATTTTAGGAAAAGCGGGTAAATTTTAGGAAAAGCGGGAAATTGGTTCTTACGATAGGGTACAGAGATTATCTCAGAAGGGCTGAGAGGTGTCGGGGAAACTTCTGGAGTTTTCCCGCGTTTTTGTCTGGATGTCAAGCTTGTCTGGATGTTAAGGCGTATACAAAATGTATTCTTTCCAATAGTAATCTCTTAAAAGGAAGTATATATGAGAAACTATTGGTAGATTTTAGTGAGAGCAAAAAAAACTGGTCACATGGAAACTATGGTTACATGGAAACTGTGAAGTGGTCGAGTGGAGTTATGGTATGGCAACAAAGGTTAAACAGAAAGATAATGCAGAAGTAACAAGCCAAGCAAGTTTGGATGGTCCTCTTCTTGATTTTTCTGATGATGCCATCAAGAAAATGATTAAACTTGCCAAAAAAAATGGCTACGTAACAATGGATGAACTCAATGCTGTTCTTCCTTCTGACGAGGTTACATCCGAACAAATTGAAGATATCTTGGCGATGTTCTCTGAGATGGGGGTTAATGTTGTGGATGATGAGGATGAGGTTGAGTCTGAAAATTATGAAGAAGAAGTTACAGTAGAGGGTGGTGATTTAGTAGAGGCCTCTAGCCACGCAATTGCAACGACAACGAATAAACGCGAAGTAACAGATCGTACGGATGATCCGGTGCGTATGTATTTGCGTGAAATGGGAGCTGTTGAGCTTCTTTCACGGGAAGGTGAAATTGCCATTGCTAAGCGTATTGAAGCAGGGCGTGAGACAATGATTGCGGGACTTTGTGAGAGTCCTTTAACTTTTCAGGCTCTTATTATATGGCGTGACGAGTTAAAAGAACAGCGTATTCTTCTTCGTGAAATTATTGATCTTGAAACGACTTATGCTGGTCCAGAAGCAAAGCAGGCTCCTGTTATTGAGCGAAGTGAAGTGAATAAGACAGAAGAAGAAAAAATGTCTTCTGGTATACGTAATATGGGGGAGAGCGCAGGAGAGAGAAACATTGAAGACGATGATGAAGAAGACGATGACGATGTTAACTTATCGCTTGCTGCAATGGAAAATGAACTTTGTCCTCAAGTTATGGAAACATTGGATTTTATCGCTCAAACCTATGTGAAATTACGAAAATTACAAGATCAGCATGTTGAAAGCAGTTTGGCAGAGCGTAAAGAGGGGGCCCTTACATCTTCTCAGAAGAAGAAATATATTCAATTAAAGGGTGAGTTGATTCAAGCAGTAAAATCTCTTTCTTTAAACCAAAATCGTATCGAAGCTTTGGTTGAACAGCTTTATGACATCAATAAGAGATTGATTCATAATGAAGGTAAGCTAAAACGGATTGCCAACAGTTATGGCATTGGCCACGAGGATTTTTTAAAAGAATACCAAGGGCGTGAATTGGACGCAGATTGGATGAATTATATTGCTGCTTTGCCTACACCTGGTTGGAAAGAATTTTCGATGCGGGAAGCAAAAGAAATCCAAAAACTGCGAAGTGAGATACAAAATCTTGCGCAAGAAACGGCTATTTCGATTGGTGAATTTCGTCGGATTGTTATGCAGGTGCAGAAAGGTGAACGCGAATCAACAATTGCGAAAAAAGAGATGGTAGAATCTAATTTGCGTCTTGTCATTTCAATTGCAAAAAAATACACTAATCGTGGTTTGCAGTTTCTTGATCTTATTCAAGAGGGCAATATCGGTTTGATGAAGGCTGTGGATAAGTTTGAATATCGGCGCGGCTACAAGTTTTCAACTTATGCAACATGGTGGATTCGTCAGGCTATTACACGTTCAATTGCTGATCAGGCGCGTACTATTCGTATCCCTGTTCATATGATTGAAACAATTAATAAAATCGTTCGTACATCGCGTCAGATTCTCCATGAAATTGGACGAGAACCAACACCAGAAGAATTATCTAGCAAGCTTTCTATGCCGTTGGAAAAAGTACGAAAAGTTCTGAAAATTGCAAAAGAACCCATTTCACTCGAAACGCCTGTTGGTGATGAAGATGATTCCCATTTAGGTGATTTTATTGAGGATAGGAATGCGTTATTACCAATTGATGCAGCTATCCAAGCTAATCTGCGAGATACGACAACACGCGTTCTTGCTTCATTAACACCGCGGGAAGAACGTGTTTTGCGGATGCGTTTTGGAATAGGGATGAATACAGATCATACGTTGGAAGAAGTAGGACAACAATTTTCAGTTACAAGAGAGCGTATTCGTCAGATTGAAGCAAAGGCACTTCGTAAATTAAAACATCCTAGCCGTTCACGAAAATTGCGTAGTTTTCTCGATTCTTAAATAAAGAAATTCGTGTGTATTTTAATAAATCTCTCTTTCTTCTTAATGAAGGGGAGGTGTGTCACATTGTACTTGGATGCTTTTTTGAGAAAATATGGGAAGAATTTGAATAATCCAGAAAGTTTACGATGTTTAATTTTTTTCTTAGCTTTTGAATTTTGTATTTCTCTTTCTGAAAATAACAGATGTAGGGCAAATACTGGTGTGGTAGTCATTTGAAAAAATGAACGAAAAACATTATCTTGTGTGTAGCGGCTCGTTTTTTAAGAAATAGGATTTATTAAGAATAAACTTATATTGCAACATACGGACTTTTTGATGAGAAATGTGTATTCGTTGCGGAATTTTTCTATCATTTTAGGTGACGCATTTTATTCTTTGTCAGTTTATAGAGGGATGTTTCAATAGGTGATATTCATTTATATGCGCTATTTTTTGAATATTCTCTTTTTATTCAGATAGATTTTAAGAAAACGGTTTAAAGTATACATTGAGTTGAATCTTTTTAAGAGACAGAAATAGATGAAATTATAGAAATTAAACGTTTCATTTTTTATAGATCGTCTTAATTAAAAAAGGTGTGTCTGAGTTTATGAGTGGAGAACTTCCCTTTTGGAAAGTAAAAAAATTAGAAGAGATTTCCATTTCTGAGTGGGAGAGCCTTTGTGATGGCTGTGGCCGTTGTTGTCTCCATAAAGTTGAGGACGATGATACGGGTGACCTTTATGCAACCAGTATTGCTTGTCGTCTTTTAGATGGGGAAACTTGTAGGTGTCGAGATTATGCTCATCGTAAATCAATTGTACCAGATTGTATATCGCTAGACATTACAACAGTTAAAACAGCGCGTTGGCTTCCAGAAAGTTGTGCTTATAGATTAATTTATGAGGGAAAAGATCTTCATTGGTGGCATCCATTGGTATCAGGAGATTGCCAGACGGTACATACAGCGCATATTTCTGCACGCGGACAGATAGAGGTTTACGAAGACGAATTATTATCTGAGGAAGATTATCTTCATCACATTACTGGTCTTCTATGTAAAGGCCAGTAATGTGATTTTTTATACAACAGTTGGTGATTTAATCGATCGCAAAGACGACAGTGACGCTCACATTATAATTTAATTCACCACCTGCAAAATTTGTATTTGCGTAGCTTGCATCTGCTGCTCTACTCATGAGACGTGGTGTTGGGTGGTAGTAATCATCCCTTTCATTGATTTCAATAATTTTTCCTAATTTTAAATCGGCTGCTTGCGCTATCGTTTGCGCTTTTTCAATGGCTTCAGTAATGGCTTTTTTTCGTGCTTCTTGATAAAACGGCTTTGTATCTGCGTTGGTAAAAGTAATGCCGTTAACTGAATTAACACCTAGAGTCATCGCTTGATCAAAGATTTTACCAGCATTGGCAAGATCACGAATGCGCACGGTTAAAGAATTTGAAACATGATAGAGTTTTTCATTATTCTTTTTTTCGTGGTGTTTATCAGAAGTCGACTGATAAATGGATAAACCTGATGTTTGTAAATCATTTGCTTGGATGCCATTGTTTTTAAAAGCTTGTATAATATCATTGATGGATTGATTATTGGAAGCTAATGCCTTTTGGGCAGTTTTGTCATAGGTAACAACGGCTAGATTAATAATTGCCATATCCGGTGCAGCTTGACTTTCTCCGATTGCAGTCACTGTAATCGTTGCATTTTTCATTTTATTTTCTTCAGCATAAGCACGTACAGTCAACGATGTAGCTAAGAGTGTAAATGCTAATATAACTGCTTTAACCAGAGAACCCTTCAGTGGTTGAATTTTCTTTTCTATCATATCTATACCTTTATATTTGTCAGTTAACTATTCTCTCATTTTTAAGAGTTCTTGTAAAGAAATTAGGGCACTGAAAAAAAAACCAATAGAAAAGAGAAAAAGATGGGTTATAATCTTTGTCAGCTCTTGTATCATAGGGCATTTTAGTTTAGAGAGAAACAACCTATATATGGGGCCTGTAGCTCAATTGGTTAGAGCCAGCGGCTCATAACCGCTTGGTTGGGGGTTCGAGTCCCTCCGGGCCCACCAATAGGGAAATGGCCAATAGAAAAATGGATCGCTTATATAAAAATTTTGGGATTCTACCTTTTTCGTTTTTTATTTATTTTCCTGTTCGTTCTAAAATCCTTTGTCATTGTTTGTTGCTGTTTTTTTCTATCAGTCGCTTTAATATAAAGTGATGGTATGTTTTTTAGTCTCATTAAATTTTTTAGTCTCATTAAAGAAGTGCTCTCATTTGAAACATTGTAGCATTTGGATTAACTGATATGTGGCGCTATTTACTTTCTTAATTCATATACTGTTTTGTACTTTTTCTGTATGATGTTCTTCATAAAATAGAAGGCTAAAAGCTTCATTGGATAAGTTTATTTATGCTTGTTCTGTAAATAAACAGATCCCAATAAAACCAATTTTAAAGATTGTACCTGTTTAGAACAAATAGCTCAAAAAACATTTAGGGTAAATTTGCTTTTTTCTGGGTGATGTTAATGTCTTTTAGACGTTCGAATAGCATTATCGTGATAAAAGGTTGTATATAAGAGAATGTGATCCATAGGCGATCGTATGTATTCATGGGGTCAACGATGATAACATTTGTTGATATTTTCTTTTTTCCAAGAGGAGTTCTATTTGATTTTTGAGAAATATTGACGGTGGCGTGTTTTCTGAAAAGGATTTCATCAATTGTTCTTTGAAAAGTCAATTGAGTGATTGTTTCTATCGCTTTGCATCATCCAGATTTTATTGTAATAAGCATTTTATTATTCTGTAAGAAATGTTTTCTATTATATTGGAAAATTCGTTAAAATGCCGTTTTCTGTCTTTTTCGCTTGCGGCTCAAATTATAGAGTTTTCATGTAATCCGAATTATTATTGAAGAGCAGAAGTCTTTTTTGATTTTACTCTCATAAGGGATTGGCAATATTTCGCTAAACCTAGCACTTTTTTGTATTACTAACATTTTTCTCGTATTGATTGTGTAGAGAGTTTTATTTTTGTTATGAGTTTTCTCTCTTATGAAAAATTATTGGCAGAGAGGGTAATTTTTTTGGAAAAGTATACTTTTCTTCAAAATCATACTTTGAAAATATAATTCTTCATTTACATAAAGGAATTTCTCTCTTGTTGTAAATCTGCAATACAATTTACGTGCAAAGAGTATGCGTGGTGATTCGTTTTATTTTTTAATAGTATCATTTTTGCTTATGGTAGAGACTTATATTAGTATTTACAAGGTGCGTTTAGAGGGGAGGTTACCTATAAACGTGTTACAGAGTTTTAGGTAGTGTGGCTCTGTTTATAAGAATTTATTCCTATAACATTGTTATATTCTTGCTTTGCAATATTGTTTAAAAAACATAGATGGTGCTATGTAGAATAAAATTGTGATATATTTTTTTTCAAAAAAGCTTTTTCGTGTTCTCTTATATAGAGTTCAGGAGTGTCTTCAGGGATATTTTCACATTAGTTTGTTATTGGTCCGAATCACAAGATATGCGTAACATTATTCGCATTTTTGATAGATCATACCAATTTTCATAAGAAGATCTGGATCGTGTGATGCTTTCTGTTTCACCATGGTACATGACTAATAGAACTTCATCTGATTTTGTAAAATAAGTTTGTACACAATTGCTTCCATACTGCCTATTGCAAATATTTTTTTCTAAGGTATGAGATATATTTAAACGCTTTAGCGTTATATAGTTTGACTACATGGAGTATGACTATGAAGAATGATAAAAAATTTGAAACAACTTTATCTGATATTATTGTGAAATGGGAGTCTTTGTCGACGTCTCAAAAGCAAGCGATATTAGATAGAGTAGAAAATTCTACAGATTCTGCTCATTCAACAGAACATTTAAGGCTTCAATCTTCTTTTTATCTCCAGACGAAATCAAAGTTATGAGTTTTAAGTCTTCATCGGAGATGTTGAAACCAGTTATTACATATATGGCACTAGCATTTCCCAGTGTGTTCAAAATAGCCATGAGTTTATCTACTGAAGGCCTCTTTCCTCCATTTATCATTTGTTGGACGTAATTTTGTCCACAGCCTGCAGCTCTGCTTATTTCAATCATTGTTCGTCCGTCACTTTTAATCAATTCAACTAAGCGTTGGAACCAATCTTTTTCAGTCTTTGTCATTTTTAGACCTTTACATATTTACGCTATAGCGTTAATATTGCGTTGCGAATCCAGAATATATGATACAAGGAGCGTGAAAATATCCATGTGTAGCTCTTCGCTAATGAAGCATATAGAGTTGTTTTTAACTAATAACAAAATGTCCCCATACACTTTCAGATTCGAATCAATAAAAAATGGTTGCTTGGTTCCACGGTTGTGAAAAAATAAACGTGTATACCAGAAATGGCGATACACACTCGTATGTTTATGAGATTTCACTGTGATAGTATACGTAGCAGCATTATAAATCAAGATATACCCCAACATCAGAATTTGTAAAAAAAATTCTGCGTTGAGGCGGTGTGTGAGTATAACGAAGCTTTAGAGCCTTAAGAGATAGGATAATGGCTGTAGAAAAAATGTAAATTCATAGGCAAAGAATACTGATTTCTGCTTTATTGTAATAAATTAGATCACTATCAGATGGTATATCGTATATATGCGTTAAAAAATTTGGGAAATATCAAAGAAGTGATCTTGGATATTTTATTAAACAGGAAGGTAATCTGAGTCACATAGGTGGTTGTTTGGTAGGGGGTATACATTCGATCAATGCCCTTACGGGGGTGAGTGTGTTTTAAGGCAGCTGAAGTTTATAATGAAGTCTGTGTTTACAATGATATTGTTATTTATAACAATGTATTAACATATGGTTGTGTAGTCGTTCCTAAGAGTTTGCATGTTTATGAAAGATAAGAACTTTATAGTTATTTGAATATGAGTGGAGATGCATATGTTTACGCTAATGGGGTCTTTTTTGATCAAGTTTTGAATGCTCAATGTATTGAATTTTATGGTGATACTCGTGATTATAGAAAGGCTCGAGTTTATAGTGATGCTTTAATTTATTGTGATGTAAAGATTTTTGGGAAGGCAAAATTTTACAGAAATGCTGTGCTTTGTGACACTGATGATTTTTGTAATAATGAAGAACTTTCATATATAGCCGCATTCCCCATGGCGTAAAAAGGAAGATAGGAACGATTTGGGCAAGGCTTGTACGATTGCGTTGCGTCGTTAGTTTTATTTGACGTTCCTTATTTTTTGTTTTTTGTGTCAATAAATGTGTCGCAAATAATTTGGTGTAAGCGTGTAGATTTAGCCGCTTTCAGAGATTTTTTTTGCGTCATTTATCAATGGCTTTAATGGAGAAAATAAGAATGCCGAGAGTGATTGTTCACACTTGGAACATGCGGTTTATTGCATTCTTTTTTTGATTGAGGATGAAACAAATTGGTCAAGATGATCACTTGAGCGACAATTAAGGGAGATCCAAATGAGTGTAAACGAAATTTTATTGGGAGCAATGGTTGTTGTTTTGTTGTGCAGTGGGGTTATATTTCGGTTTTCTTTATATTATCGCAGTCAAGTGAAAGTTTTAAAAGAGGAATCTAGAAGAATAAAGCATGAGTTTTTAAGAGATTCTATGAAGATGACTGAAGAACGAGATAGAGCTATTAGAGAGCAAAGTATGGTGATTAAAAGACGTGACCAAGCAATTGAAAAACTGAAAAAACAAATTAAACAATATGAAAAAAATGAAAAGAAATATCAAAAAATGCTTAAATCTGAAGATGATAAAGAGTGATTGTATTTATATTTTGCATTAAAGGGCTTGGAAATGTGTTAGGAAGATTGGAATGACGAGAGAGATAAACTTTAATGAAGCCAATTATGGTGCTGATGGAGAGATTGTATTGAAAGAGAATATTCAAGTTTACTCTGATTTTATGAAAACATTTAAGTTTATAAGACAGAGCGTCTTTGATTATAAAATAAGAGTTTATGATGATAAACCAGTTTATAGGTATACTGGTTATTAAAAAGCGCGTCTATACAATCCAGTATGCTTGAAACAATTTTGCACGTTCCTTTTAGATATAAGATATAAATGCTACGATAGTTTCAGCTAATATGTCTAAAAAATTGCATAATAATAGAAAGAAAGAGATATTTTCGTTTTATGAAGATGAAATGGGTAAGTCAGTTATGATTATCAAATGCAGAAGAGGAATATGAACATAAAAGATATTAATATCTTGTAAAGTAATTATATTCTCATTGATAAATTATCTTTTCTTCATGTGTGTTTATTTTTTATGAAAAATACAAGACTTAAGAGACTTTCTTTTTGATAAATGCTATAGAGACTTAAGTATGATTGAAAACAAACATAATAATCTGCAAGAATGTGATTGTTATTGTGAGTATCAGAAATAATACAAAAACCTCCTCCCATTGAGGGAAAAACCATCACTTCTTTTTGTCACAAAAGCAACTCACCATACCATTACACAAAATAAACGTTTGTTTTAATGGTAAAGAACGTCAGGACTGTAGTTCTCTAATAAGAGCCTTATGTGTAATCTCTTTGATTTGTTCAATATTGACTAGGATATCTTGTTTTGTTGGATAACCTTTACTAGAAAAAGCAATTTTTTGTGCATCTCCTGAGATTAAACGCCAGTACCATTGATTGTGAACACCTTGAAACACCTCAAAATACATGCTTCCCACCTCATAAAATAGCTGATAATTTTCAGGATAAATATTTAACTAATCCGTACGTGAATACTAATGTATGTCTCTATAGGAAGTCGTCAATATATTCCCCTTAAATTTTCTGACCTTAAAAAATAATTTCTATGAGAGCTATTATTCTTTTAACAAGAAAAAAATTCTTGTCAATAAGATATGAATGAGAATTTTATACTATAAAATTATTTTTTTTAATTTAAAGACCCTATACTTTCATTTAAAATGCGAATGTTTTTATTGTCGTTACAGAAATAAATTTTATAAATTATACAAAATTTCACCAGCATGGATAAAGTAAAAAATACTCTTCTCCATACTGGTAGAGTTTTATCATTTCTTGCTTTTTCTTTTGAAACAGACGTTTATTGATTAGCTATAACCTCTTTTTGGGATACGCTTCGAATGAGTAAATCAATGAATAAGCTAAGAGTATAAGAATTGGCCATTTTAGCTTTCATATCGATCAGAGAGGTTGTAGTCTTGGGGTTAAGTCCATTTGATAAACCTTGTCTTGACAAATATTGCTGCAATTTTTCATAAGAACTGTCGATTTTTTCTTGATTTGGTTTTTCATTACGATCACTATTGGCAAGTGTTTCTTCCAGTCCTTCGATTTTTTTAATAAAATAATTCCAGTCAAAATCACCTTTTGTATATTCGGTGTCAAACATTTTTCCTTGCCCAGTTAAAAGCCAATTAATATTGACACCATATAACGTGCGGTATGTTTGTAAGACACTAAGATTGGGTTCTCTCTCTCCACGCTCGTAAAAAGCAATGGAATTTTTTGTCATGCTAAAATTTTTAGCTAAGGTCTCACGTGATGGATCGCCTAAAGCAAGACGTACATAACGTAAACGTTTTCCAAATATGGTTTTTGATTCAGTTTCAGGACGTGCCACGAATTATCTCCCTCAGTAAATCATCATGGTATAAATCATTAAATAATAAAAGCACACTATGTATTAATATTCTATGATATAATGTCAATATTTATAGCTTTAATTTCTTTTTATTTTTTTATTTTCGTGGATAGAAAGAAATCTTTCGCTTGTTGTATTGACAATTGATATTCATTTCAAAACAAAATTCTCTGTTTGCTACATTTGTCTCTTGCTTTTTTTGAGAGAATTTTCATGTAACTTTACCATATATATTCTATACACTTCTGCATCAATAGATGCAACTTTAAAGAGATGCAAACTTTGGATTTGGACTGGGTGTGTTTTAGATGAATGAGAAAATAAAATTTGAGGAATGATCATGGCCCTATTACGCTATTTTGGGTTTGCTTTTTTTTTCACGATTATTGGTGTTTTTTTAGGAGGGGTTATTGGTTGGTTTGAAACGGAAAGTATTACTGGTTTTCTTAAATATTTTTTTATTTGCTTTGTTTTAGGAGTTTTGGAAATTTCTTTATCTTTTGATAATTCTATTATCAATGCGCGTGTTCTTAGTAGAATGGATCCGTTGTGGCGTCGTCGTTTTCTTATATGGGGCATTTTGATAGCTGTATTTGGGATGCGAATTGTTTTTCCATTATTGGTGGTTGTCGTTGCTGTTGGGATTAATCCAATTGCGGCAGTCAAATTAGCGATATGGGAACCACACCGATATGCGGAAATTTTAACCGATGCACATATGGGGATTGCTGCTTTTGGAGGCACTTTCCTTATGATGGTTGGCTTAAAATATTTTTTTGATTCTGAAAAAGAGGTACATTGGCTTAATGTTATAGAGAGACCTGCTCAAAAGTTTGGGGCGCTTGTTGGGATTGATATTGCAATTGTTTTGATTTTGATCTTATTTGTTTCAGGTCAGATTGACACAGAAGATAAAATAACTTTTTTATTGGCAGCCCTTTATGGACTTTTGACCTTTATCGGTGTTGAAGTTGTCGGTCATCTCTTGGATACCCCTCAAAAGACTTTAACAACAGTAACTCACGGGGGAGTAGGGGCGTTTCTTTATTTAGAAGTTCTTGATGCTAGTTTTTCTTTCGATGGCGTGGTTGGTGCTTTTGCCTTTTCACACAACCTTTTTATTATTGCGATAGGTCTTGGTATCGGTGCATTTTACGTTCGTTCTATGACAATTATGTTGGTTGAATCAGGAACATTATTGCATTATCGTTATTTGGAGCATGGTGCTTTTTATGCAATTTTGGTTCTTGCAGTGATTATGTATCTGCAAACGATTATATCGGTTCCTGAAGTTTTAACAGGACTTGTAGGAGTCTGTATTATTGGAATGGCATTATATTCTTCGATTCGTTTTAAGCATCGTCAATTGGATAAACATGTTGTGTCTAAGTAATGGAGATTTCTTCTTTTCTCAGGCTTTTATTTATCGCATATCTTTGAATAGAAAGAGGTCTTTTATGCAAAATAAAATACTATTTTATTTTATTGCTTATTTGCGTTTTTGTTTTAAAGTTGAGCCCATTGCATGATACTACCCATGAAGGGAATAGTGTACAATCTCTAGGGTGCTTTTTGACCTAAATTTAAAACAGAAAGCTGATGCTATACTTTTTACCAGCTTTCAATATTATGACAAGCTCCTGCATTTAATGGTTCATAAGAAGCATTTTTACTGTTTTTTTGAATGATTTTTATTCATACATTGATTCTCTTTGTAACGTGTAGGAGAATGGTTTTGAAACAGGTTTGAAATCAGAGAGTTTACGATATTCTGGACTCTCACTTAAATATGTGAAAAATAATTTATCCTTTATAAATCAGTATATTATAGTAGTAGATTAGAGAAGAATATTTTAAGAGACCATTAAAAGCTCTATACCAGCTTCGTTCATAGTTTTAAGCATAGTGTTTAGTGATCCGTTTACATCAATACCAGCACAGGCATTTAATGAAACACTGACTTTAAAACCGCATTGTATAGCGTGAAGAGCAGAAAATCCGACACAAAAATCAGTTGCTAAGCCACACATAATGAGCTTGGTAAAACCATGTTCTTTGAGATAAACTTGTAAACCTGTTGGTGTTTTTTGATCATTTTCAAGAAAAGCAGAATAGCTATCCATTTTTTGATTATAGCCTTTTCTAAGGATAAGTTGTGCCTTTTCCACTCTAAGAGATGGATGAAATTCTGCTCCTTGTGTTCCTCGTATGCAATGATCAGGCCAGAGTATTTGAGGACCATAGTCAAGAATGATGGTATCATAGGGCTTTTTTTCAGGATAGCAGGAAGCAAAGCTACAATGGTTTTTTGGGTGCCAGTCTTGGGTTAAGATAACGTGGTCAAAATGATTTATGAGATTATTGACGGCGGGTAAGATAGCATCACCTTGTGGTACGGCAAGTGCTCCACCTAGTAAGAAGTCATTTTGAACATCAATGACGATTAAGGCTTTTTTTTCCATAAATATATTCCTATATGAGATGATCTTTTATCGTATTTTTAAAAAGCTATATTTCGTCTTGAAGTTTTGAAATGATTTGCTGAATATTGATATTATTTTTATAATTATCAAGCCAAAAGAGGGGGATGGATAAGTTTTTACAATTGGTTTTATAGTTTTTTACGAATTGTAACCACGTACCAATGGGAAGTGCACTGTAGTCATTTGTTGCTACGTGTTGATGCAAAGCTTTCATGATCATTGGGCTTGGGACGTCAGATCCCATAAGGCGGCGATCATTTTGTAAACGTAATTTAAGCCATATCAAGGCAAGGGGGGAAGACCATTGTTTCCCGTAGCAAAAAATCGATGAAAAAAGGGAAGGATTTTTTACTGCGTAATATAAAGCCCATAAAGCGAAAAAAGAAGGTGCATAGAGAATTGCTTTTCTTTTTGGTACCATATTACATTGATAAGTTGGTTTAATACGATAAAAATACAATGTTATATCTGGTATGGAAAAGAGAGGCAATGTTTGATAACAGGTTTCAGGTACAGCTAAAAAGATTTGCTTTTTGCTTTTTGGGGGGATGTTTTTTTGCATTCAGGACCATACTGGGGCTTGTGAGATTAGAAAAAATGTACCAATATAAAGCGGAAAGCTTTTGATACAATGTAAGTGCTATTTACTGTACAGTTTCAAAAAGCAAAAGCAGTTTTTTCAAAATCCTAATCTTTAATATCGCACAATATAAAGAGAAATTTATGGCACGTCAATTTATCTATCATATGGCTGGGCTTAACAAGTCTTACGGCAATAAAAAAGTTCTAGAAAATATTCATTTGTCTTTTTATCCAGATGCGAAGATCGGTATTTTAGGGCCGAATGGTGCAGGGAAGTCAACTATTTTACGTATTATGGCTGGGCTAGATAAGGAATATACGGGAGAAGCATGGATTTCTGAAGGAGCACGCTGTGGCTATCTACCACAAGAACCTTTGCTTGATGTGAGCAAAGATGTGCGTGGCAATGTGATGGAAGGTGTTGCAGATAAACAAGAAATTCTTGAGCGTTATAACGAATTGATGATGAATTATAGCGAGGAAACGGCTGATGAAAGTGCACGGCTTCAGGACATTATTGATAGTCAGAATCTTTGGGATTTAGAAAGTCAAGTGGAAATGGCTATGGCTGCTCTTGGTTGTCCGCCAGCCGATGGGGATGTAACAAAACTTTCAGGTGGTGAGAAGCGGCGTGTTGCACTTTGTAAATTGCTTTTGTCAAAACCTGATTTGTTACTTTTGGATGAACCGACAAACCATTTAGATGCTGAAACGACGGCTTGGCTTGAAAGGCATCTACGTGAATATCCTGGGGCTGTGCTTTTGATAACCCATGATCGTTATTTTCTCGACAATGTAACGGGTTGGATTTTAGAGTTAGATCGCGGGAGAGGTATTCCTTATGAGGGGAACTATTCTGCTTATTTGGGGGCTAAAGCCAAGCGTTTGGCTCAAGAAGGACGTGAAGAGGCAGCGCGTCAACGTGCGTTATCACGTGAGCAAGAATGGATTGCTTCTAGTCCAAAAGGGCGACAAGCAAAGTCAAAAGCTCGGATTAAGGCTTATGATGAGTTGGTTCAAGCAGCACGTGAGCGTCGTCCTGGAGAGGCGCAAATCATTATCCCTATTGGAGAAAGATTAGGACAGGTTGTTATTGAAGTTGATAATCTCTCTAAAGCTTATGGTGAGCGTGTATTGATTGATTCTCTTTCTTTTAAACTTCCTGCTGGTGGCATTGTCGGCGTTATTGGGGCCAATGGTATGGGAAAGTCGACCTTGTTTAAAATGTTGACGGGACAGGAAAAGCCCGATTCAGGTCAAATACGTATCGGTGAAACAGTTCACATGAGTTATGTGGATCAGAGTCGCGATTCCTTGGTGGGGAATAAAACTGTTTGGGAGGAAATTTCTGGTGGAAATGACATTATTAAATTAGGCAAATATGAGATGAATAGTCGCGCTTATTGCGGGGCTTTTAATTTCAAGGGGGCAGATCAACAGCAGAAGGTGGCAAATTTATCAGGAGGGCAGCGCAATCGCGTACATTTGGCAAAACTTCTAAAAGAGGGGGGGAATGTGCTTCTTCTTGATGAACCGACAAATGATCTTGATACTGAAACATTGGGTGCATTGGAAGATGCATTGGAAAATTTCGCTGGTTGTGCAGTTATCATATCGCATGACCGTATGTTTCTTGATCGATTGGCAACACATATTTTAGCCTTTGAAGGTGATGGCCATGTAGAATGGTTTGAAGGTAATTTTGCTGAATATGAGGCTGATAAAGTTCGTCGTCTTGGGGCGGAATCTCTTAATCCTAAGCATGCAAATTATAAACCTCTTACACGCTAGAATTTTTTATCTTATCTCAACGTTTTTGAAAAAATGGTGTATTTTATTGCATTTGTTATTTCATAAATAAAGTGTGAGTGTACTCTGTGGAAGTTTTTATTCATTGAAAATAGTAAGAGATACTTTATGAAATTACGACCTAGATAGGGTTATTCTACTCATGATATATAACCGACTATTGCTTGTAAAATTGTATTGTAATGAAAAGGAGGGGATGAAGAGTATAGCGCTATTTCTACAAATGCTCTAGTCATTGAGCATTATCATTTTTACTTAATAAAAATGCAAGCTGGCACCATCATGTTATTTATTTTCTCTCAATAGTGTGCAGTTCTTGTTTTGAGATGACTATAAAAAGTATTTTTATCCATATGTCTCCTCTGTTTATGAGCTGTAAGAGAATAATTTGGATTGATTTATCATGAATAGGTTTGAAATGAGGAAAATTTACGGTACTCCGATGTTTTATTCAAGTTGAAAATGATTAATTATTATTATAAATCAATGCATTATCATTATAACGAGAAGCAGGGGAATAATCTGTTCGTTTTTTACAGTAGCCTATTTTTTTCATAGTATAATAAAATAGAGAGAACAAAATAGACGAGAATATGCGTTTTATACTTGACTTTTTTTTCTGTAAACAAATGTTTATAGGAATGTTTAAGGGATAATTATGAAAAAAAGTGTAAGTTTAGATGCAATGATTGTGCTGCTAAAAGCGGTCGCAGAAATAAACCATTTACGTGTTCTTACGCTCTTGCGTCATGAAGATTTAACAATTCCTGATTTTATTTTTATTCTTGATCAGTCGCAAGCGTGTATATCACGATATTTACGTTTGTTGTACGAAGCACGATTGATTGAGCGTTATCAGAAGGGAGATAGCCTTTATTTTAAGCTTTGTCATGATTTTTTGGGTAAAGACATTGTGATGGATGTTCTTTCGGCTTTGCCAAAGCATGATATGTTGTTAGCGCATGATTTAGAACGTTTGAAGGATGTTAAAAAGCAGCGTCAAAAAACGAGGAAGAAGCATTTTTTACAAAATACGTTGCAATGGGATGTATTACGGTCATCCTATATGGCAGATCATGGTGTAGAAAACGCTTTACTTGAAATCATTGGCGATAAACCGTTTCAAACGATGCTGAATATTGGAATAGGTGGAGACTCTGTCTTAAAATTGTTTTCTAATCTTTATACGCATGCGGTTGAAGTTGTGCTTGATAGCAATGTTTTTCACTTGTCTGTTGGAGATACAACTTTTGATTTAGTTATTCTTCATTGGGTTTTACATTTTCTTGAAAATCCTGAAATGTTTCTTCATGAGATATCAAGTGTTTTGCGTCCTCATGGACGTTTATTGATTGTGGATTTTGGTTATCATGAAATTGAGTCTTCATATTCTGATCAAGCACATACGCGTTTTGGATTTTCGGCTTTACAAATAGAACAATGGCTTAAAAATACGGGACTTATTCTAGAACAAACGGTTTGTCTTACTCCTATACAAAATGAAAACAGTGAGAAGGGTATGGTTACGCTTTGGCTTGCTCGTGATCCGCGTTTATTAGTTGACGATATCAAAGATAAACAAGTCGATTTTGCATAAATCGCGTTTGTTGACCTGCTTTATTCTCTGATTTTTTAAGGAATAGCGTAGAGATAAAACTTTATTCAATCATTGATAATCTATTGTTTTTTACATTTGTATTATGTTTTTATATGAGAGTATTGGTGTTTTACAGGGGCTTGGTGGCTGTGTACTGAAAGCACCTTCTATAGAGATAAGCCTATGAGGATCGTTATTTAAGGTGTCTTGATATCATATTTGTTTTATTAGCCAATATATTGATTTTTTAGATTTCAATGAGAGGCTCGAATATAGGAATATTTTTTCATTTCAAATTTCCTGTTTCAGAATCCAAAAGAGTCTGTTTGTTTGTTACAAGAGAAGATATTTATCTAAATAATACCGTTTGTAAAAGGAAATACATATTTCTAAATATGAGAGCGGCGGCGATATGATGTAATAGCGCACAATATAATATAGTAATGGCTCATACCTTCATAAATGTCAAAAATGGTGGTACCCAATAGATCTTACGATGTCTCTTTAAAACAGGTGCTTAGATAAGAAGTACCTTGGAATTTTTAGTGAAGGGTGCAAAAAGATGCTCTAAAAAGACGAAGGGGTAAAAGGGTAAGACAATGCATGATTTTCATTATTTAAAACACAGCGTTATGAGCGTGTTTGAAAGTCGTAAAGGCAAATGAAAAGGATGGTAAAGATGGCAATAGGTTTTTATCTTTGGGCTTTTATGTTTTGTTCAAAATAAATGATGGCTTTTTTAAGATTACTCAAACAGACGTAAATATTTTTACTCTAATTGGGCATATAAAAGCTGGGACTGTTTACATGGTTCTCATTTGCTCTAGTCTTTATCTCAAGCACATTGCCATGTTAGGAGCAGGTGTTGATTTACAAGTAATAGCAAACGTAAAAGCTTGGTAGATGACGCCATAAAATTACTCATAAATTAGTAATGGATTGGAGTGATATTCTGAATTTTAAAAACATTTTGTACAACAATGGTTATAATAGCGTATCTGACTTTACGTTTATTTCTTCTTACAAGCATTCATATATGGCGTTCGTCTATGTGTTTTTCATTATATTCATAAAAATAAGATTGACGATAATCTATGGATAGTCCGTGGCTGAAAGTAGAAAAGAAAAGCGTGATATTACACTAAAGTTTCGTATCTCTTTATCATGAGAAGTATGAAGGTTATTAAAAAGGTTATTAAATAAGTCCATTTTTCTTGCCAAAAGTGTTTTTTTCTTTTTATGCTTACCGCTCATTTTATGACGCAGCTCGTTAGTATAGCGTAAAATTGATAGGGCATCATTGTTTTATGTTTTTTATCCATATGCTTTTTCTTGTTTTTGATGTGCCGTAGTATGGCTATTCATTGATTCAATAGACGAAGATTTAAAATAAGGGAATTTTACGTTCTTGAGATCTCTCATGTAAGTTGTAAAATGATGAGTTATGATTGTAAATCAATGCATTATTTACGTTAGAAGAACAGACTATAACATTTTTTGAGCATAGAAACTACTGTGTGTATTATTTTACGGAATCATTTAAATGATAGAGATTAAGAGAAACTGTCTGCATTGATCTCGGTTTGTTATGTTAAAATGCGTTAGAGCCTGTTGGTTATTGTAAAATAGTTTATCGTTATTTGGAATGATTATAGAACGTGATTCGAAACAAATATCTTCAGAGTTCTCATTTTTTCATAAAATTAAGCTGTTTAAATTCTTCATTGATTGTTACATGAGAGATGCGACAATATTTTAATAATCATTTACAGAATTTTTTATGAAGATAGATAAGATTTTATTTCTCTAATTTATTGTTTTCTTGCAAGAAGATGTTTTTCATTTTTTACGGTTATTTGTGTAAGATTTTAAAAATCTACATTTTTATTTTTGTGGTGATTGCTGTTGGAAAAGTGATTCTACTTTTACATAGTTTGATTTTTATAGGGTGGATACGTAGAAATTACGGTTTTTTTAATTATGGTCATCAGAGTTATGAAAGAAACTATTTAAAAGTTATAATGATCGTAGATTCTAATTGATGTTTCTTGAAATAAAATTGCTTCAAATTGGGTCATTTTAAACTTTTTTTGCCTAAATTTAAACATTTTTAAACAATTTATAACTCTTTTATGTTTTTTTGCGTAGAAGATGATAAGAATTTCTTGTTGTTTAAAGAATTTTATTCCATAGCAAGAATATTGCATCGGCTATCTTAGTGGTTGATGTGAGAGGACGATCGGGGAACCTCCTCCCCCCCCCCCCGCGTGGATCCCCTAGATTGTCTGGCCTGACTGAGGATTTCCTCAGTCAGGCTTTTTATAATTGTTTTGGGGGATGTTGTAGCGTGTTATTAGGGGGAAGTGTAAGATCTGTTATTGTTTCGCCTATACTACCTAAATACATAGAGGGGCAGGTCTTGTTGGGCGGATCGTGTTAGCGTATTCATTTTCAATAATTTGATTTTTCTTTATTGAGGCATCGTTGAATGCTATAAGGAGAATCATAAAAGGAATCTATGTTTGTGTTCTGTGATCTTTAGGTAAGAGATAATGGAATCTTTTTCGCATCGTATTGTTTTTATTTTATTTGTATTTTTTATTTTTGGCGCTGTCTTTTTTGCTTCTCAAAGTAGTGCTGTTTATCAGTTTTTTTCCGGCCGCTCTTCTTTTTCTTCTCAGAAGCTTGATGTAACAGAGGAGGAGTTGTTAGAGAGGTTGTCTGTATCTTTTCCAGATATTATCAAGCATCTTTCTAAGATGAGTCCTCAACAGCAAGAGTTGTTTATTGCGCAGCTGCGTCGTGATGTAATTGCGCTTGCTTTTAAAAGTGGTCAGAGTCTTGAGCAAGCTCACAAATCTGGTGAAACTGTTGCTATGGCTCTTTCAAAAGCGATTTCTCGTCCTTCCATTGCTAATGCTTATTTTTAGCTGTTTTTTTAATCGCGCTTTTGGGTTTTATTTTAAGCAGCAAGAGCTTTTCATGAATTTTTGAAAAGTGCGAGGAGATAATCAATTTGTAAGATAATTAGCAAAGTTTATCTTACTCAAAAGGTAAGCAATCAGAGTATAAGGATAATGTTGCAATCATTGCAGGAGTGAAAGCAAGTCTGTCAAGGGTATTGGTCGAGTTAATTGTATTATCAATCGCTACAATGACAAAAGCAAAAGCAGTATTGGCTATAATAAAGCACGTTAATCGTATTTTATATGCCAGTTATTTTTTTATCTTGTATAGGCAAATAAAAAAATTTTTAAAGGATTTAAGCTTCCTTTGTTCTACGGATCTTAGGATATTTATTCATTTGTATGATTTCTGAAAATGAGGTGCAAGGCTGATAAGGTGATAGTTTGTGACAAAGAAAAAAATATTTGAATGAAGATGAGGGTTTATTTTTATTTAAAAGGCTTTGGGGGTATTGAGTTTCCTAACATTTTTCAAAAAACAGACAAAAGTAATTGTTAAGCTTTGTTGTAGAGACAAAGACGTATATAGCTTTTTTAGCATATTGTTTTGTAATGATAATTTGTCATTTTCATATTGAGTGAGAATCTTAAGAATTGTAAAATTCTCTCGTTTTAAATTTATTCATGGTGAAAAAATCAAAATTAGTTTCTTGTACACTACAAGTGAGAGGCTTGTGTGGATAAAAGCTCTTTCAAAAGAAGAAGTAAAAAGCTTCTTTGAGGCATCTTGAGAGCTAAAAGTCTGTTGCAATATTTTGAATTGGTAAAGAGTATGATGGTTTTAGTATATTTATGAATTTTTTATGCGCAATGATGGGAGTGGGGATTTGTTTTATGATTTGTTGGGGTTTTATCGGACATAAAGAGTGCTGTGGGTGTTTATTAACCAGAGAGAAGTGTTGATAACAGTTTATATTTTTTGTGAAACTTTTTTGATATTGAGGATCTTCGGTAAAAAGATGTTCTTGTCTCTCTTTAAGATGCTATTTTTTAAATATAAAAATTGAGTGATACAATAGTGATAGCAGAAACTTACAGATTATATCATTTTATTTAATACGCTATAAGATTAATTATAGTCTCTTTATTTTTTTTATTTTATGATATAGATAAATCTATAATTTGTGCATAAAGAGATTTTCTTTTGTTGCAGAATTTTATCTTGAAATTGTCTTACTCTTTCCTTTTTCAAGCCGTTCTTTTGCTTTCTTTTTTTGTACAATACGTTTGCAAATTATTTGCAGCTAGAATTTGAGAATGTTTGAGTGAAGAGAAAGAAAATGCAATTTTTGAAAATCTTGTTAAATACAGCGTGTGCTGTATTTTTTGTATTTGATGTAAGTTGGGCTCATAGTGTCTTAAATGTTGCGGAATCAGGAGAAGCCTCAGTGATTGTTGCTTCTAAGATTCCTGATCGTCCTTATGAGTTTCTTATTCAGAAACTTGCGAATAAATATAATGTTCCCGTTAATTTAGCACATGCTGTTGTAAAAGTTGAAAGTAATTATAAGGCAGGTATAAAGGGGGCTGCTGGCGAAATAGGTTTGATGCAAATTAAACCCTCTACGGCACGAGGGTTGGGCTTTAGTGGTTCTGTACAGGATTTGTACGATCCTGCGACCAATCTTGAATATGGTATGCGTTATTTGGCACGGGCGTATAAACTCAGTGGTGGAAGTACGTGTGGTACAATCCTTAAATATAACGCAGGTCATGCTGCAAAAAAAATGAATTCCATTTCGGCGAAATATTGCGCAAAAGTGAAAACTTATCTGGCTTCATTAAAATAAAAACATCTTTTTAGACGGGTTTGCTATAAAATATTTTAAGATGCTATTTTCACGGAGCAGAAAATGCTTTATAAATTAATGCGTCAGTCGGCTGGGCAGCCGCGCTTGTCTAATGCTGAAATGCGGCAGGTGAGGAAAGTCCGGGCTCCATGGAAAGACGGTGCCGGGTAACACCCGGCGGGGGTGACCCTAGGGAAAGTGCCACAGAAAGTAAACCGCCTATTTTTATAGGTAAGGGTGAAAGGGTGGAGTAAGAGCCCACCGCGCATTCAGTAATGAATGTGGCAAGGTAAACCCCACCGGGAGCAAGACCAAATAGAAATGACGTGCAAAATTTAATTTGCAGCCGATTTCCGGGCGAGTCATTCGGGTAGGTTGCACGAGGCGGATGGTAACATCCGTCCCAGATGAATGGTTGCCATGTAAAGTGTAAGCTTTACTCTACAGAACCCGGCTTATAGGCCGACTGATATTTCATGATGATACGCGATATTTTATAAGATCGATTATATGGTCTTTTATGGAGTCTATATGTTTGAAATGGACACGTGAGCAAAGAGTATTTTAAAAAATTATAACATTTCTTTAAGTATAATGCGTTAGGATCTGTCTTGGGATAACTTTAGTTTTTTCGTTCATTGTGATTAATATGAAAGTTGAAGGCTAGGTTACTCTAAAATCAGTTGCTATGAGAGAGCTGTTAATTTGAGACAGCATAACTTCAAGACGGATTATTTTGATAAAGCAGGATCAAAGAGCTGAACGCCATATTCCAGTGTTGTTGCAGCCAGTTTTGGCTGGGCTTATGCCATTGGTTGGAGCAAAAGTGATTGATGGCACCTTTGGTGCTGGTGGTTACACGCGTGCTTTGTTAAAGGCAGGGGCGGAGGTGATCGCTCTTGATCGTGATCCTCATGCTATTAGTGCGGGACAATCGCTTGTTGAAGAATTTTTTCCACGACTTCGTTTGGTGCAAATCGAATTTTCACAGTTGGATCGCGTTGTTGAAGAGAAGGTAGACGCTGTTATTTTGGATATTGGTGTCTCTTCAATGCAGCTTGATGAAGCTGAAAGGGGATTTTCTTTTCAAAAAGATGGTCCATTAGATATGCGAATGGCTCAGACTGGTTTTACTGCTGGCGATGTTGTAAATCACTTAAAAGCAAGGGATTTGGCACGTATCTTTAAGATATTAGGAGAAGAGCGTTATGCGGGGCGAATTGCACGGATGATTGAAAAGCGTCGTGTTGTTCAGCCTTTTTTGCGTACAGGTGATTTGGCGTATGCTATCGAAGCGTTGATAGGACGTAAGCCGGGAGATCGCATTCATCCTGCAACACGTGTATTTCAGGCTCTTCGCATTTATGTTAATGATGAAATTGGTGAACTTGCACGTGGCTTATTTGCTGCTGAACGCATTTTGAAACCGGGTGGTCGTTTGGGTGTTGTCAGTTTTCATTCTCTTGAAGATCGTATGGTCAAAAGATTTTTTTCTTTTCGTTCAGGAGAGTGTATGAGATCACGCTATCTTCCTGAAATAAAAACGGTTCCAGCAACATTTTTCCCTTTGTTTAAAGGGGGGATAACTGCAAGTGAAGAGGAGTTACAGCAAAATCCTCGTTCACGTTCTGCGCGGTTGCGTATTGGTGTACGAACTGAAGCAGAGGCTCTTGCAGCAGATATGAAATTATTTGGTTTAGCAGAGATTGCCAGTTTTGAAGGCGGCAAGAAATGACAGTTTTTCGTACATTTGATATGATCTTAGTGATGATTATGATTTGTATGGCAGGTCTTACTTATAAAGTAAAATATGATGTTCAAAAACGAATGAACGAAGTTCGTCATCTTGAGCATGAAATTGCTGCAGCAAAAAATACGGTAAGTTTGCTTCGTGCTGAGTGGGCTGTGATGATAAGGCCTTCACGCATGCAAAAACTTGCAAAACGTTATCAAAAAGAACTTGAGTTAGAGGTTATACAGCCGCGTCAAATCGTGGCGTTTAAAGATATTCCGGTACGGATACATGATCAAATTGAAGAAGTGATTAAACAAAATATCTTGGAAGATAATCAGGATATTTTGACAAATAATCGGGCTTCTCAGATAAATGGTGTTGTCCAAAAAGGCGCGCAGTAATGAAATCGACTTTTTTATTCTCACAGAAGAAAAAGCGCTTAAAGAATTCGTTGAATAATCATAATGTTTCTGTTCGTCGTCCCTATTCTAGTCGTCCACGTTTGCTTTTTTCGTTGTTCTGCTTTTTAATTTTATATGGCATCATGGGGGCTTGCCTTATTTCTTATGGGTTGGAAGGTGGACAGATTGAAGAAGCAAAGGGGCCAGGAGTTCTTCAATTGATGGCACGGCCTGATATTGTTGATCGTAATGGTCGTTTATTGGCAACAGATATTAAAACTTATTCACTTTTTGCTGAGCCACGACGTATTATTGATGTGGATGAAACAATTGAATTGCTCTCAACAGTTTTGCCTGATCTTAATTGGCAGGAAACCTATAAGCGCTTAAAAAGAAAATCTGGTTTTTCTTGGATACAGCGTGGGTTAACACCAATGCAAAAGACGAAAATTATGGCTCTTGGTATACCAGGAATTGGTTTTCGGACTGAAATTCGTCGTTTTTATCCTGATGGACCTGTAACTTCCCATATTCTCGGTATGGTGAATGTTGATAATCAGGGCATTGCAGGTATGGAAAAATATATTGATGATGCGGGGTTGAGTGCTTTGCGTGCCGCTGGTCTTGCTATGGAAGAATCATTAAAACAAGTTCAGCTTTCGATTGATGTGCGTGTTCAGGCAATTGTTCATGATGAACTTATTCAGGCTATGAAGCGTTATAGGGCAATTGCTGCAGGAGCTATTATTTTAAATATACATACGGGGGAAGTTTTGGCTTTGGCATCACTACCAGATTTTGATCCTGGAAATCCTATTGAAGCTTTAAAAAGTGATCGTCTCAATCGGATGACGGCAGGAGCTTTTGAAATGGGATCAATCATTAAAAGTTTTACAACTGCCATGGCTCTTGATTCCGATATTTTTCATTTAAACAGTATTATTGATGCTTCAAAGCCAATAAAAGCAAGTAGTGGGTATACTATTCATGATTTTCATGGGAAAAATCGTCCCTTAACGTTATGGGAGGTTTTTATTTATTCCTCCAATATTGGTTCTGCTAAAGAGGCATTGGCGATAGGGATTGATAAACATCGTGGTTTTTTGCAAAAACTTGGGTTACTGGATCGTCTTACAACAGAGTTGCCTGAAGTTGCCCATCCTATTGTGCCTCATCATTGGAAGGATATCCATTCTATGACGATTTCTTTTGGGCATGGTATGGCAACAACACCTTTGCAAACAGCTGTTGGGGCTGCTGCTTTAATGAATGGTGGTTGGTTAATTGCTCCGACATTTTTAAAACGTACAAAAGGACAAACGTTGCACCATGCAAAACGGGTTTTGCAGGCTAAAACAAGTCAAAATATGCGTTACCTTTATAAATTAAATAGTGATATTGGTTCTGGACGTAATGCAAAAGTCGAAGGTTATCGTGTAGGTGGTAAGACAGGAACAGCTGAAAAAGTTGAAAATGGAAAATATTCTAAAACAAAAAATTTCAATAGTTTTCTTGCTGCTTTTCCTATTGATGATCCTGTTTACGTTGTTTTAACAATTATTGATGAACCAAAGCCTGCAGAAGGACAGCGTTCAGCAACAGCGGGGATGAATGCTGGACCAATGCTTGCTAATATTGTTCGTCGCACAGCTAGTTTTCTTGGTGTAAAACCCGATTTTAAAAAAGAATATGAGCCTCTTTTAAGTAAAAAGAGCAATTCAAGTTTCGTTAAACAACGGTAAAATGAATAAAAGGTGTATCGTTATGTTGTTTGGAACAGTTTTTACAGAATGTCTTGAAGATCAGAATCTTTCTTCAATGGAAATAACAGGAATCAGTGCAGATTCTCGACAAGTCTTGCCAGGCTATGTTTTTGTCGCTGTTCAAGGAAAAAAAAGTGATGGAAGACACTATATAGATGATGCGATAAAGCGGGGTGCACGAGCAATTGTTACAGATTGTCATGCTGTTCTTGAGGATTTACCTGTTCCCATTTTACGTGTTTCTAATGTTCGTCATAGTTTAGCGTTGGCAGCTGCACGTTTTTACGGTTCTCAGCCTGAAACGGTCGTTGCTGTGACTGGTACAAGTGGTAAAACATCTGTTGTCTCTTTTATTCGGCAAATTTGGACTCATGTTGGATTTTGTGCTGCGAGTATAGGAACGGTTGGTGTTGTTTCTCCTAAACGGAATGTTTATGGTTCTCTCACAACACCTGATCCGGTTGCCTTGCACCGTCTTCTTTGTGAAATTTCTCATGAAGGTGTGACGCATGCAGCCCTTGAAGCATCTTCGCATGGGCTTGATCAAGGACGACTTGATGGAGTTCGTTTAACGGCTGGTGCCTTTACCAATTTAGGGCGAGATCACATGGATTATCACACGGGGGTAGAGGATTATTTGCGGGCTAAAATGAAGTTATTTGATACACTTTTGCCTGTATCTGCTCCTGCTTTGATTTTTGCTGATGATGTCTATTCACAAAAGGTTATTGATGTTGTTACACAAGCGCGCCGCCGTGTCTTGACAATTGGTCGTAAGGGGCAATTTATCACGATTAATCGCGTTGAACATCAACGCTCAAAACAGTGTGTTGAGTGTCGTGTGGAAAATAATATTTATACATTTGATTTGCCTTTGGCTGGAGATTTTCAGGTAGCCAATGCGCTTATGGCAGCGGGGTTAGCAATTGCAACGGGTGTTTCACCTCGTAAGGTTTTTTCTGCGCTTGAAACTTTGCAGGGGGCACCTGGGCGGTTAGAATTTGTCGGAAAGACAGAAAATAATGCGCCTGTTTATATTGATTATGCCCATAAACCAGAAGCTTTGGAGCAGGTTTTGCTTTCTGTTCGTCCCTTTACACAAGGGCGTTTGATCGTTGTTTTTGGTTGTGGAGGAGATCGTGATCAAGGAAAAAGACCTTTGATGGGAAAAATTGCGGCGGATAAAGCGGATATTGTTATTGTAACGGATGATAATCCTCGCACAGAAATGCCAGAAAAAATACGCAAGGATATTTTACAGGCAGTGCCAACAGCAATAGAGATAGCAGATCGTGGTGAGGCTATTTCTTACGCGGTGGAGCTTTTGAAAGCTGGTGATACATTAATCATTGCTGGAAAAGGTCATGAGGATGGCCAAATTATAGGGCAGACAACTTATCCTTTTTCAGATCGTCTGAAAGCGATAGAAGCTCTAGAGGACCGAAAGAAATGACAGCTTTATGGGATAAGAAAGCACTTGTTGCTGCAATTAATGGTGTTGTAATGGGAAGCATGCCAGAAACTTTTTCTGGGGTTTCCATTGATAGCCGTACTCTTGCGGAAGGTGATATTTTTTTCTGCATTAAGGGGCATCATCTTGATGGTCATGATTTTGCTGCGCAAGCTTATGAACGAGGTGCAGGCGTTCTTATCGTTGCGGAACATCGTTTGAGGGATATGAAAAAAATATCTGCTCCACTTATTGTTGTTCCTGATGTTTTGCAAGCCCTAGAAAAACTCGCACAAGCTGCACGCAAACGTTCAAGAGCTAAGATTATCGCGATAACAGGATCGGTGGGAAAAACAACGACAAAAGAAGCTTTGAAACAAGCACTTGCAACGACTGGGAACGTTCATGCGAATCTTGCTTCTTTAAACAATTGCTGGGGGGTTCCACTCACTTTAGCGCGGATGCCTATAGAGAGTGATTATGGTATCTTTGAAATTGGCATGAATCATAGAGATGAAATTCGCCCTCTGGTCAAACTGGTTTGTCCGCATGTTGCTCTCATTACGCATATTTGTGCAGGACATATGGGTTTTTTCAAAAATCTTGAAGAAATAGCAAAGGCAAAAGCTGAAATTTTTGAAGGATTAGATGAGAAAGGCATTGCCATTTTAAATGCGGATAGTGATTTTTTTTCTTATCTCGTTCAAGAAGCAAAGAAATGCGGTGTAAAGAATATCTTAAGCTTTGGTGAGAGCAAAAATGCTGATTATCAAGCGCGAGATATACGTCTTCTAACTGATCGTTCTTCTATGATTGTACGTATTAGGGAGCGGGATAGGGAGGTTCAAATTGGTGCTCCCGGACGCCATATTGTGCAAAATAGTTTAGGGGTTATTGCTGCTTGTGATGCTATGGGAGTTGAGTTAGAGCCTGTTCTTCTTTCTTTTCGCCATTTTTCTTCTCAAAAGGGGCGAGGTGTTCGTTATCGACTGTCTTTATCAAATGGGGGTGAATTTTATCTCATTGATGAAAGCTATAATGCAAATCCTGCTTCTATGCGTGCTGCGCTTGAGCTTCTTGCTACAGGACCAGTCGGGGAAGAGGGGCGGCGAATTGCTATTTTAGGAGATATGCTAGAGTTAGGGGAGTATAGTGAAAAGCTTCATCGTGATTTAATAAAGCCAATACGTCTTTCCGGTGCTAATCCGGTTTTTCTATTTGGTGAGGCGATGAAATCTTTAGTCAGTGATTTGTCTGCTGGTGTTAAGGTTCATTATGCTGAAAATATTGAGAAAATTTTATCTCTCCTTTTAGCAGAAATTTCTTCTGGGGATCTGCTTATGGTTAAATCATCCAATAGCCTTTGTTCATCAAATATTGTGACTGCATTGCTTGACCGCTATAAAGCGGTTTCTTCATAGTTTTAAGAGGTTTTTTGTACCATGATGCTGTTTTTTTCTTCGTTTAGTGATTGGCTTCCAGGTGTGAATGTATTTCGTTATATTACTTTTCGCACGATAGCGGCTATGCTTACTTCGGGGCTCATCGTCTTTTTGTTTGGACCTAGCATCATTGCTTCTCTTAAATTGCGGCAGGGTAAGGGGCAACCGATTCGTGCGGATGGTCCTCAAACACATTTTAAAAAGGCTGGAACACCTACAATGGGTGGATTGATGATTTTAACCGGTATTGTGGTATCGGCATTTTTGTGGTGTAATTTATCGAATATTTATTTTTGGGTATCGCTATTGGTTATGCTTTCTTTTGGGGCAATTGGATTTTATGACGATTATCTTAAGGTCACAAAACAAACAGACAAAGGATTTTCTGGGAAAGCACGGTTAAGTTTGGAGTTTTGTGTTGCCGCAATTGCTGCTTTTGTCATCCTACAAATTGGCTCATCTGGATTCGCTTTGCCTTTTTTGAAAGATTATCTTATCAATTTGGGCTGGTTTTTTATTCCTTTTTCTGCTTTTGTTATTGTCGCGACGGGTAATGCGGTTAATTTGACGGATGGACTTGATGGCCTTGCTATTGTTCCTGTGATGGTTGCAGCCTTATCTTTTGCTCTGATTGCTTATCTTTCTGGTAATATGAATTTTGCTGATTATCTCCAAATCCATTATGTATCGGGAGCAGGTGAATTGGCTGTTTTACTGGGAGCTGTTGTTGGGGCAGGGCTTGGTTTTTTATGGTTTAATGCACCACCTGCAGCTATTTTTATGGGAGATACTGGTTCGTTGGCTCTTGGAGGATTATTAGGGACTGTTGCAGTCGCTACGAAGCACGAAATTGTTTTGGCTCTTATTGGTGGGCTTTTTGTTGTGGAAGCTTTTTCGGTCGTTATTCAGGTTGGTTATTTCAAATTAACAAGAAAACGAGTGTTTCTTATGGCACCGATACATCATCATTTTGAGAAAAAAGGCTGGACTGAAAGCCAAGTCGTGATACGCTTTTGGATTATTTCAATTGTTCTTGCTCTTATTGGTCTTTCAACACTTAAATTGCGGTGAGATTTTGATTTCTGTTGCGTGTTATAAAGGACAAAAAGTTGCTTTATTTGGATTAGGAAAGTCTGGACTAGCAACGGCACAAGCATTGATGCGTGGCGGTGCAGAAGTGGTGGCGTGGGATGATAGTCCTTCAAGCGTGCAGATGGCTTTTCGGCACAATATTCCAACGCGAGATCTCCGTTATGAAGATTGGTCAGAATTTGTTGCATTGATTGTAGCTCCTGGAGTTCCTTTAAATTATCCTCAACCCCATTGGGTTGTTGAAAAAGCACGAAAAAAAAATATAGAAATTATCGGTGATATTGAATTATTTGTTCGTGCGCGCCAGCATTTTTTACAGCATTATGGTTTTTGTGACCAAGATGTTCCTTTCATTGCGATTACGGGGACGAATGGAAAGTCAACCACAACGGCTTTACTTGCGCATTTGTTGGAAAAAATGGGTTATGATGTGCAGGTGGGGGGGAATATCGGAAAGGCAATATTGACGCTTAAGCCATTTGTTAAAAAACGTATCTATGTGATTGAATGTTCATCATTTCAAATTGATCTTACACCCTCTCTTCAGCCGACCATTGGACTTTTATTGAATTTAACACCTGATCATATTGATCGACATGGGAGTTTTGCCTGTTATGTGCAAACCAAAAGGCATCTGATTGCTCAGGCTTCACAGGCTTTTATTTCAGTTGATGATGCAGCTTGTAGGGTTTTATATCAGCAGTTGCTTCATGAAGGGAAGAAAATTGGGGCAATTTCCAAGGATCATTTTGTTGAAAATGGTTTTTATGCAGATGGGACTAAGCTCTTTGCTGTTTATCAAGGACAGCGTCATATGCTTGCAGATCTGACGTCTATGACTGCTTTGCGCGGACGTCATAATGCGCAAAATGCCCTTATGGCATTAGCAACGTTGCAGGCTTTAAAAATAACCGATCCTTCTATGAACAAGCATTTAGCAAGTTATAAAGGGCTGGATCATCGTATGCAGCAGGTGCGTAAAATGGGGGCGGTTTTGTTTATCAATGACAGCAAGGCGACTAATGCAGATGCAACAGCTCCTGCGCTTTCCACCTTTAATGATATTTTTTGGATTGTTGGGGGACAGGCAAAAAAGGGAGGAATAGAGTCTCTTAGAGAATTTTTTCCTAAAATTCGTAAAGCCTATTTGATTGGGAGCGCGGCGGAAGAATTTGCTCGCACTATTGGATCTGCTTTTCCCTTTTCTATGAGCTTAACTTTGAAAAATGCGGTGCGTGAAGCAGCTGTTGACGCAATGGGTTGTAAGGAAAAAGAGGTGACGGTTCTTCTGTCACCTGCTTGTGCAAGTTATGACCAATTTAAAAATTATGAAATGCGAGGCGAAGAATTTGTCTCTTTTGTGATGCAGTTACAATAAAAAAATCATCAGTTATAAAAAAATATTTTTGCGTTAAGACTCCAGAATCTTTTTTTGTGTAATTTAGTTTTTAAAGTGTTTGTTAAATAGGCTGGGGAACCATATCACTTTGAGATAATTTATAAAATGGATAAGGTGGATACCATGGTTACGCGTGCAGATAGAGATCCAATTGCTAATTGGTGGTGGACGATTGATCGCTCTATCTTTGCAGCTTGTTTAATTTTAATGGGAATTGGCATTATGCTGTCTTTTGCTGCCAGCCCTATTATTGCAAAAAAAATCGGAATTGCTGATAGTTTTTATTTTGTTCGGTGGCATATCATTTTTAGCATTTCAGCATTTTTTACGATGGTTACCATTTCCTTTTTTTCGCTTTCTAATATTCGTCGTTTATGTGCTCTTTTGCTCATTGTAACGCTTGCTCTTATGGTTGCAACCTTATTTTGGGGTCCAGAATTAAAGGGAGCACGGAGGTGGATTCTACTATTTGGTTTTTCTGTACAGGCTTCAGAGTTTATGAAGCCAGCTTTTGTGGTTATGTCCGCTTGGCTTTTTTCAGAACAGATACGCAGGAGGGGAATTCTGGGTTATACGTTAGCGATTCTACTTTATGCCATTTGTTGTGTGCTTCTGGTTTTGCAGCCTGATATTGGACAAACAGTTTTAATAAGTGCAACATGGGGGGGGCTATTTTTTATTGCTGGTGTACCTCTTACCATTATTTTTCTCTTTCTCATTTTAGGCGTTGTAGGAATTATTTTAGCTTATCTTTTTCTGCATCATGTGCGCGAGCGTATCAATGGTTTTTTGACAGGTGAAGGGGATACGTTTCAAGTGGATGTAGGACGTGAGGCTATTTTGAATGGTGGTTGGTTTGGGCAAGGCCCTGGGGAGGGAACAGTAAAACGTATCATTCCTGATAGCCATACAGATTTTGTATTTTCCGTTGCTGCTGAAGAATATGGTATTATTCTTTGTTTATTAATTATGATGCTTTTTGGCTTTATCGTTATGCGTTCATTGTATATAGCCATGAATACACGTGATTCCTTTATACGTCTTGGTATTACTGGCATAGCAATGATGATTGGCTTTCAATCAGCGATTAATATGGCCGTTAATCTTCACTTAATTCCTCCAAAAGGCATGACATTGCCTTTTATTTCTTATGGTGGTTCTTCGATGGTGGCGATTGCGTTTTCAATGGGCATTTTGCTCAGTTTAACACGTCGTTGGCCAGAAGCACGCCTTTCAGCTTTTTCTTCCTCTTCTGTCTTGGATACCCCTTATGAATGATAAAAAAGTTATTGTTTTGGTGGCTGGTGGTACAGGTGGACATCTTTTTCCTGCTGAAGCCCTTTCTGTTGAATTAAGGCAGCGTGGATATGATGTTCATTTAATAACAGATGAAAGAGCACGACCTTTTGTTCGGTGCTTTGATGAAGAGCATATTCATATCGTTTCATCAGCAACATTTACACGACGCCATCCTTTTGCTCTGATAAAGACGTTTTGGTCTTTGCTAAGGGGTATGGGGCAATCGTTGGCGTTGTTTTATAAATTACGTCCTGTTCTTGTTGGAGGATTTGGGGGGTATCCGAGCTTTCCTCCTCTTTTTATTGCGGCCTTAACGAGGCGTGTAACATTTATTCATGAACAAAATGCTGTTATGGGGCGTGCCAATCGGATGTTAGCAATTTTTGTGCGTGCAATCGCTGGTGGTTTGTTGTCGCCAAATGGCGCTTATGCTCATAAAATACTTTTGACGGGGAATCCTGTCCGTGAGGCTGTGTTGAAGGCGGGCAAAATTCCTTATCATCCCTCAACTGGTGAAGAGCCATTTCATTTTTTGATTTTTGGAGGTAGCCAAGGGGCTTCTGCTTTTTCACATATTGTTCCAGAAGCTATTGCTTTATTCGATGATAAAAACCGTAAACGTTTACGAATTGTGCAGCAAGTTCGAGGTGAAGCAGAAGGGTTGATCAAAATCTATCGTGATATGGGTGTACAAGCAGAGGTAGCTCCTTTTTTTGATGATATGGCTGAACGTATGGCACATGCCCATTTTATTTTGTCGCGCGCTGGGGCTTCATCTGTTTGTGAGATAGCGGTGATTGGTAGACCTGCTTTGCTTGTTCCCTATCCCCATGCTTTAGATCATGATCAGGCTGCCAATGCAGCTCTGCTTGCTCGTGTAGGTGGTGCGCAAATTGTATCAGAAAAAGATTTAAATGCACAAAAGCTTTCTTCTCTTTTAATGCACGCTTGTTGTGCGCCCCATTTATTAGAAAAACAAGCGCTTGCTGCAAAAAAAGTTGGGCAACCTCATGCAACCAGTTGCCTTGCTGATATGGCTGAATCCTTAATTGCAGGGCGATTGTTGTCAGATATAAAAGAGGAGCTTTTTAATGAAAATGCCACTTGATATAGGTGTTATCCATTTTATCGGAATTGGGGGGATCGGTATGAGTGGAATTGCGGAGGTTTTTTATAATCTTGGCTATAAAGTTCAAGGGTCAGATCAAGTTGAGAGTGCAAATGTTGAACGTTTGCGGAGAAAAGGAATTAACGTTCATATAGGTCATTGTGCTGAAAATTTAGGGAATGCAGAGGTTGTTGTTTTTTCTACTGCCGTTAAAAAAACAAATCCTGAGTATATTGCTGCAAAGGAAAGACATTTACCGCTTGTCAGACGTGCAGAAATGCTAGCGGAGCTGATGCGGTTTCGGCGTGCAATTGCGGTGGGTGGTACACATGGTAAAACAACGACCACATCAATGGTCGCAGCTCTTCTTGATGCTGGTCATTTTGATCCAGTGGTGATTAATGGCGGTATTATTAATGCTTATGGTACGAATTCTCGTACAGGAGATGGCGATTGGATGATTGTTGAAGCTGATGAAAGTGATGGTACATTTTTAAAGCTGCCTGCTGATATTGCTGTTATTACTAATATTGACGCTGAGCATTTAGATCATTATGGAAGTTTTGATGCTGTGCGTGAGGCTTTTCGGCAATTCGTAGAAAATGTTCCTTTTTATGGTTTTGCTGTTTTGTGCCTTGATCATCCAGAGGTTCAGTCATTGGCAGGCCGTATTGATGATCGTTGGGTGATTACTTATGGTGCAAATCCACAAGCGGATGTTCGTTTTCTTAATCTTTCGATGGATGGTCAAAAAACGCATTTTGATGTTCTTGTTCGCTCACGCAAAACAGGAAGAAAAATTGAGTTGAAAAATTTGCTTTTGCCCATGGCAGGACAGCATAATGTTGCTAATGCAACGGCGGCGATTGCTATTGCGCATGAACTAGGCATTTCAAATGAAGCTATAAAAAGGGGCTTAGCAGAATTTGGCGGAGTAAAACGGCGTTTTACGCGAACAGGAAGTTGGCGAGGTATTGAAATATTTGATGATTATGGACATCATCCTGTTGAAATAAAGGCTGTTTTGCGTGCAGCACGTGAGAGTGCAAAAGGGCGTGTTATTGCGATTGCACAACCCCATCGGTATTCACGTTTGTATCATTTATTTGATGATTTTTCTGCTTGTTTTAATGATGCAGATACAGTGTTGATTACGCCCGTTTATGCGGCTGGTGAAGAGCCTATTGTAGGATTTGGTGCTCAAGAATTGGTAGAGCATATTAAAATGGCGGGTCATCGTGATGTGCGCTTGATACATAGTCTGGAAGATGTCGTGTCTCTTGTCTCAAAATTTGCTCAGGCAGAGGATTATGTTGTTTTTCTTGGTGCTGGCAATATCACACAATGGGCTTGTGCGTTGCCTCATCAATTAGCGGTATTGGATGGTCATGGTAAATTTTCAGCACATTGATGGTGAGGCGCTATTGGCGCAATTGCAACCGCTGTTGGGTGGCGTGAGAGGCAAACTTACACCTAATGTTGAAATGCGTAAGGTAACGTGGTTTCGCACGGGCGGGTTGGCAGAGCTTTTTTATCAGCCTGTTGATGAACAAGATTTGGCTCTCTTTCTTCAAAATTTGCCTGAATTTGTTCCTGTAACAATTGTCGGTATCGGTTCTAATCTTCTGGTGCGTGATGGGGGCGTTCCTGGTGTTGTGATTCGTCTTTCGCCAAAAAATTTTGGGCACGTGCAGCAAGTTTCTCCAAAAGGCTTTTTAGTTGGTGCTGGTACGGCGGATAAACATTTAGCTGCTGCCGCTTTAAAGGCAGAAATTGCAGGTTTTCATTTTTATCATGGTATTCCTGGTGCTCTTGGAGGAGCTCTCAAAATGAACGCGGGTGCGAATGGTATTGAAACCGCAGCGCGTGTTGTTGAGGTCTATGCGCTGGATCGTAAAGGGCAACGTCATATCTTGAGTTTGAAAGATATGCATTATTCCTATCGCCATTGTGATATTCCTAAAGATTTTATTTTTACAGCTGCTTTATTGGAAGGAAAACTTGGTAATAAAGATGATATTCGTGCTGCTATGGATGAAGTTTCCCTCCACAGAGAAACAGTACAACCCATTCGTGAAAAGACAGGAGGATCAACTTTCAAAAATCCTGAGAATGGATCTGCGTGGCGCGTGATTGATGAAGCAGGGTGTCGTGGTTTACGGATTGGTGGCGCTCAAATGAGTGAAATGCACTGTAACTTTATGATTAATACAGGGCAAGCAACAGGATATGATCTTGAAGCATTGGGAGAAACAGTGCGTGCGCGTGTTTTTGCAAATTCAGCCCACCTTTTACAGTGGGAAATAGAGCGTATCGGTCAATTTGAGCGTGGTCGAAGTGTTTCTCCTTTTGATCCATTTCATTGATTTATTGTTCACTAAAAAAGTGTAAATAAAAAATTGAGTCATTTCAAAGAGATAATAAAAAATTTCTATTAAGAATCAATAAATTAACAAAGAATCTCTTGCATCAGGCTTTTGAGTCTGATTCATTATGCAAAATGCTAGGTTATTGATTCGCAAGGATAAACCTTGTTTTTTTCTGTATGTGGTGCTGATGTATTTTATATAGACTACATATAGTATGCGAAAGAGGGTGATTTATTATGAGAGATAAACATATAGCTGTGTTAATGGGAGGTTTTTCTTCTGAACGGTCTGTAAGTTTATCTTCAGGGGCGGCTTGTGCTGATGTTCTAGAGCTGCAGGGGTATCGCGTGAGCCGCGTGGATGTTGACGCTCATATTGCTTCTGTTCTTGAACAGTTGCAGCCCGATATTGCCTTCAATGCATTGCATGGTCCATTTGGTGAAGATGGCCGGATCCAGGGGATTCTTGAATATTTAAAAATTCCTTATACCCATTCTGGTGTGATGGCATCCGCTTTGGCAATGGATAAGGGACGTGCAAAAATTATCGTTGAAAATGTTGGGGTTTGTGTTGCTCCTTCTCGTATCATGAGCCGCTTTGCTTTGGGACAAACGCATCCCATGGAGCCTCCTTATGTAATTAAACCTGTGTGTGAAGGATCAAGTTTTGGTGTTGTTATTGTCCAGGAAAATGCAGCAGCACCGCCGCATAGTATTGGGGGAGCTGAGTGGGGGTATGCTGATGAGGTGATGATTGAAAAATATATTCCTGGTCGTGAATTGACTTGTGCTGTTTTGGGGAATGAAGTGCTGGATGTGTGTGAAATTCTTCCCGATAAACACTTTCCATTCTACGATTATGACTCGAAATATAAAACGGGTGGTTCTCTTCACATTTGTCCTGCTCAGCTTTCACTAAATATTTACCAAAGTGTGCAAAGAATGTCTTTAGCAGCCCATCAGGCGATAGGGTGTCGAGGTGTTAGCCGTTCTGATTTTCGTTTTGATGAGAAAACGGGAGAATTGGTTTGGCTTGAAATTAATACGCAACCCGGTATGACATCGACGTCTCTTCTTCCTGATATTGCAAAAGCGAGCGGCCGTACTTACGGCGATATTGTTCAATGGATGGTGGAGGACGCATCATGTATGCGTTGAATGTTAATAAAACAAATGTTCCGATGGAGGTGCTTTCAGTGCCGGCTTTGCCACGTCTTTATCGTCGTTTTCTCCGGTTTATGTTTGAGTTTGTTTTTGTCAATATTCATATTCCACGCCATTTCGGCTCTTTTGCTGTTGTATGGTTTTTCTTTGTTACGGCTTTTTATGGACTTTCATCAAGTGGTCAGATGGCTGTGATCGTAAACACGATCATATTGGATAGTAGTTTTGTGGTCACTCATGTCGATATAAGCGGTAATAAGCGCTTGACAAAGCAGGATATTTTTAAAATTTTAAAACTTGACGTTGCGCCTTCTATATTCACTTTTGATGTTGAAAGAGCACGTTCTCTTTTGGAAAAACAGGCTTGGGTGCAATCGGCTAATGTTCAGAAAATTTATCCCAATAGAATGCGCATTTCCATTGTGGAGCGTGAACCCTATGCTATTTGGCAACATGATAGCATAGTGGATATTGTTGATAATACAGGTCGTGTCATTGTGCCCTTTAAAGGAGAAATTGTTCGGAATTTACCTCTTGTGGTTGGGCAGGGTGCACAAAATGCTGCTAAAGTGTTTATTCAAGCGCTGTCAGTCTATCCGGAAGTATATGATCGTATTCGTGCTTTTGTGCGGGTAGGTGATCGACGTTGGGATCTTGTTTTGGATAATGGAATGCGCGTTATGTTGCCTGAAAATGGTGCCCTTGAAAGGCTTTCTTCTCTTGTTTCGTCCGGTACAATGCAAGATCTTTTATCTCGCGATATTCTCAGTGTTGATTTACGTCTTGCTGATCGAATTACTGTTTCTTTATCAGATGAAACGTTGGAGCGTTATCACGCTACTGTAGAAGAAGAAGAACGTATTTTAAAGGCACGAAAGGCAGGGAACCCATGATGTTGCTTAGATCACATCATCTGGGAGGGCGTAAGACACGTTTTTTAACGGTTCTTGATGTCGGTTCAAGTAAGATTGTTTGTTTTATTGCTTGTTTGCGTCCTTTGAAGCATGCGCACTATTTACATGGTCGTACACATTCTACGGAAATTCTAGGCTTTGGAGTGCAGCGTTCACGCGGTATTAAATCCGGTGTTGTCATGGATATGTTTGCAGCAGAACAATCAATAAGATTGGCTGTTGATGCGGCAGAAAAAATGGCTGGTTTGGTGGTGGATTCAGTGATTGTGAATTTTTCCTCAAGTCGATTACAAAGTGCTTTGATTAATGGAAAAGTCCATTTGAATGGTCGTGAAGTCACCAAGCGTGATATGCGTATGGCCTTTTCAGATGTTTCACGTAAAGCTTTTGATGCTGAACGTCATGTTATGCACTCAGTTCCAGTTTCTTATGTATTGGATGGAGATAAAGGAATTTCTGATCCTATTGGCATGGCAGGGGAAACATTTGGGGTTGACGTGCATGTGGTAACAGCTGAAACAGCGTCTTTGCGTAATTTAGAAACTTGTATTAATCGTGCACATTTGAGTGTTGAAGCAATGGTTGCTACTCCCTTTGCAAGTGGTCTTGCTGTCTTGATGAATGATGAGGCGCATTTAGGGGCTGCATGTATTGATTTTGGTGGTGGAACAACAACATTTTCAGTGTTTTTTGAAGGAAAATTTATTCATGCGGATGCTCTTGCTGTTGGGGGGCATCATGTCACTCTTGATGTTGCGCGCGGATTTTCTATGTCTCTAACAGAGGCGGAACGGTTAAAAGTTGTTTATGGTTCAGCACTTTTAACAAGTGCCGATGAGCGGCAAATGATTAATGTAGCAGAAATTGGGAGTGAACAGCGTGAAACTCAATATCCTCGCGCGGTTCTTGGGCGTATCATTCGTGCGCGTGTTGAAGAAATTTTAGAAATGGTCCGTGATTGTTTAAATCGTTCTGGTTTTGGTCACATCATTGGTAAACGTGTTATTTTGACTGGGGGAGCAAGCCAGTTAACAGGATTGCCAGAAATGGCACGTACTATATTGGGAAGAAATGTTCGTATCGGGCGGCCTTTAGGTATTTCGAGGCTTCCTTCTCTTGCAAAAGGGGCGGCGTTTACATCTGCTGTTGGGTTGTTAATTTATCCGCAATTGGTGGGTTTTGAAGAAAAAACAATGCAGGCGGCAGGAAATCATTTATCGATGGGCACGCGTGGGTATTTTCAGCGTGTCGGTCAGTGGTTGCGTGAGAGTTTTTAGTTAAGTCTAGTTGGATAAATTTCATCGCTTTGGCTTGCGGTGTCTTATGAGAAGGAAAAGAAAATGACGATTAATCTGCATCGGCCAGATATCGCGGAATTGAAGCCACGCATTACCGTTTTTGGTGTTGGAGGTGGTGGCGGGAATGCCGTGAATAATATGATAAATGCTGGTCTTCAGGGAGTTGACTTTGTTGTTGCAAATACGGATGCACAGGCTTTGGCTATGTCAAAAGCTGAACGTGTTATCCAACTTGGGGCAGCTGTGACAGAAGGTTTGGGTGCTGGTGCTTTACCGGAAGTTGGACAAGCGGCGGCAGAGGAATGTATTGATGAAATTATTGATCATCTTGCAGACTCTCATATGGTTTTCATTACTGCTGGTATGGGGGGAGGAACTGGAACAGGGGCTGCTCCCGTTGTTGCTCGCGCAGCGCGTGAAAAAGGTATTTTGACTGTTGGTGTTGTGACAAAGCCGTTTCAGTTTGAAGGCGCACGTCGTATGAAAACGGCAGAGGCTGGTATTGAAGAATTACAAAAGTCTGTCGATACATTGATTGTTATTCCCAATCAAAATCTTTTCCGTATTGCAAATGATAAGACAACGTTTGCTGATGCTTTTGCTATGGCTGACCAAGTGCTTTATTCTGGTGTTGCTTCCATTACGGATTTGATGATTAAAGAGGGTTTGATTAACCTTGATTTTGCTGATGTTCGCTCTGTTATGCATGAAATGGGTCGAGCCATGATGGGAACGGGTGAGGCATCTGGTGATGGACGTGCTTTGGCTGCGGCTGAAGCTGCTATTGCAAACCCATTGTTGGATGATACCTCTATGCGTGGGGCGCGTGGTTTACTGATTTCTATTACGGGTGGTCGTGATATGACTCTTTTTGAGGTTGATGAAGCTGCTAATCGTATTCGTGAAGAAGTGGATGCTGATGCGAATGTGATCTTTGGCGCTATTGATGATGAGTCATTGGAAGGTGTTATTCGTGTTTCTGTGGTTGCCACCGGTATTGATCGTGAAGTTAGTGATGTGGTGCAGTCCTCTCATCCTCAGATTCAAAGGCCTGCTTCTTCAATGCGCAAGAGCGATCCTGGAATGTCACACAGTTCTTTTCATGTTCAGTCATCGCCACTGCGTTCTGAGTCAATGGTAGAAGTGATCGAATCACTTGAAATAGAGAAGGGTAAATCAACCGGAGAACAGTTCCGTCCCAAAAGTCAAATTTTTGCACAGCCTACAGAAGCAATGACGACACGAAGTGCGACGAATGCTGTTGCGTATGGTTCAAATGCTGTTCAGGAACAGAGATCAAATGTGCCTCGTATGCAAGTAAGTCGTGGTGCTCAACCGGCTATGACAGCTCCCGTGAGTATGGAGGCAACAGCGCATGTTCTTGATGAGATGACAGGGGTTGTGAAGCAAAAAGAAAAGCTAGTGCAACCAAAACAAATGCAACAAATGCAACAAATGCAAGCGCGCGCTCCAATGCGTATGCCTGAGTTAAAGGATTTTCCTCCTGTTGCTCATGGACAAAGTCAAAGAACATCTGTGACTGATCAAGGTCCTCGTAATCTTTGGCAGCGTTTGAAACAGAGCTTGACGCATCGTGAAGAAGCAGAGCCAGAAGCAAGGCTGGAGCCTGCTGTTAGATCGTCTCAGCAGCAAGAGTCTCATGTTTACAATAAAAATTCTCAGGCGCTTTCTCAAGATGCTTCTGTTTATGTTCCACGTCGTTCTGGTGAGCTGCACCCTCAGGTACCACAAGATCAGCGTACTTTTATAAGTGAAGAAGATCAGTTGGAAATACCAGCATTTTTACGTCGTCAAGCAAATTAATTGATGAAAAATGAGGCAAAGTAAGAAAATTTATTACCTCTTTGATGATCAGTCAAAAATTATACAGTAAAATATATTGCTGTTTTTTGGATAAAATACTTTGTTTTTAAAAAAACCGCTTAATTATAAGCGGTTTTTTTTTACTATTTACTATGAATATTTTTTATAGTTTTATAAGTTTTGTTAAAAGATGTAAAAGCAATTTAGTAAAATAATATGATGAATTTGGTGCCAAAATATCAGTCTACTCTTAAAAAAGCAGTAACATTTAAGGGGATTGGCGTTCACAGTGGCTGTTTGTCAGTGGTAAAGGTTTGTCCAGCGGATGTTGGGTGTGGTATTATTTTTAAGCGTTGTGGATTAGACGGAACAGAGAAAATATTTCAAGCCCATGCATCCCAAACAGGAGAAACTGAATTATCAACGGTACTTGGAGATGGAGATGTAAGGGTTGAAACAATTGAACATTTGATGGCAGCAATTACTGCTTATAATTTGGATAATCTTATTATTGAAGTGTCACATAATGAGATTCCTATTTTGGATGGTTCAGCGTGGCTATATTGCCAAGCTTTTGAAGACGTTGGCATTGTACAGCAAAATGCGTTGCGTTCTTATTTCATTATAAAAAAACCGTTGCGGGTTGAAGGAGCTCATGGTGTTGCAGAGCTTTTGCCATTCGATGGACGTCGTTTTGATATAACGATCTCTTTTCCTTCTTCTGCTATTGGTAAGCAACATTTCAGTTTTGATCTTACCACACGAGGATTTAGAGATGATTTGTCACGTGCGCGCACTTTTGGTTTTATCAAAGACGTGGAAAAATTAAGGCTTTCTGGAAAGGCGAGAGGCGCTTCTTTGGAAAATTCTCTTGTTATCGACCTTAATGATAAAATTTTAAATCCCGGTGGTCCTTATTGGGAAAATGAATGTGTTCGGCACAAGATGCTTGATGCGATTGGTGATACTGCTTTGCTTGGGGCGCCTTTTATTGGATTATTTCGTTCTTATTGTAGTGGACATAGAATTAATGCGCAATTGGTGAAGGCTGTTTTGGCAGACGAATCACATTACGAAAAAAGCTTTTTAGAGAAAGAGTAAAAAAATTGACAAGATTTTTTTATCGTTTATTTGATTTTTAAGGGGATGATTGACCTAAACTGCTAAATTGGTTATGTGGATTTTGAAGTGATATGGTATAAGACCTTTTATAACTTGTTTTTGCTACAAGGTGATATTCTGTGGAGGCCGGAAAAACTATGAAAAAATCTCATGTGTGCATTGGAAATATGACATATAGAAAATCTAACATTGTACGCAAGATATTGGGGGTGGTGCTTTTGGGAAGCACCTGTATGTTGGCGGGATGCCTCTTTAAAGAGAAAAATACCCTTGATCCATCTGCTTATGTTTTGAAAATAGAGCCACCAGATGTTTTATATAATCAGGCGCTTGCTAGCCTTGAGAGTGGGAAGCTTGGGGATGCATCAAAGAAGTTTTTGAAGATTGAAAAGCAGTATGCTTATACAGACTGGGGGCGTAAATCTTTAGTCATGGGGGCTTTTACTAATTATCGACTCGGAAAGTATGATGATTCAATTAGTATGGCTCAACGCTATATTACTCTTTATCCAGGGTCGACTGACTCGGCTTATGCGTACTATATTATTGGTCTTTCTTCTTTCCGTCGAATTCCTGATGTTACGCGTGATCAACGTGATACGAAACGCGCTATTGCTGCTATGCAGCTCCTTATAGAGCGTTATCCTAATTCTGAATATGTCAAGGATGCTAAGGATAAAATACGTTTTGGGCGCGAACAGCTGGCTGGCAAAGAAATGCAGATTGGTCGTTATTATGAAGAGGGGCGGCGCTACCTTGCGGCAAGTAGACGGTTTCGTACCGTGGTTGAAGAGTATTCCGATACAAATCAAATTGAAGAAGCGCTTTTCCGCTTGACTGAGGTTAATCTTGCTCTCGGCTTAACTGCGGAAGCACAGACGGCAGCAGCTATTTTAGGACGTAACTATCCCAAAAGTGAGTGGTATAAGTTTTCTTATAATCTCTTGCAGAAGAATAAAATGTCGCCACGCGAGCATAAATCTTCTTGGATATCAAATGCTTTAGGTGGTGATAAGAAGAGGGTACGTTGATTCTCTATGCTGGTACAGCTTTCGATTCATAATATTGTTTTGATCGAAACGCTCGATATTCATTTTACGGCGGGGTTGACGGTTTTAACTGGAGAAACAGGTGCGGGGAAGTCCATTCTCCTTGATGCTTTATCACTTGCTCTAGGGGGGCGGGGTGATGCTTCGCTTGTGCGTCATGGTGCTGAGCGCGGGCAGGTCACAGCTGTTTTTGATGTGCCTGTTTCACATCCTGCACGTCAACTTATTCGTGAGAATGGTCTTGATGATGAGGGTGATATTATTTTACGACGTGTGCAATCAAGTGATGGACGCAGCCGTGTTTTTATTAATGATCAGGTGTCTAGTGTTGCATTGATGCGGAGTGTTGGCCGTTTGCTGGTTGAAATTCATGGACAACATGATGATCGTGCGCTTGTTGATGTTGCTACACATCGCCAATTGTTAGATGCCTTTGGTGATCTTGAGGATGAAGTGGAAAATTTGCGTCAGTGTTATTACACATGGCGTGAATTTGAGGAGCGTTTGCAACGGCAGCGTCTTAAAGTAGAGAGTGCTGTACGTGAGGTTGATTATCTTCGTGCGTGTGTAGAAGAGCTTGAAAAGCTTGATTTTAAAGTTGGTGAAGAGGATACTCTTTCTCTTCGTCGTGCCGATATGCTTAAATTAGAAAAAATAGCGACGGATATTAAAGAAGCGGATGATCTTTTAACGGGTCAAAAATCACCAATCCCAGTGCTTTCTAATTTGGTGAGGCGTTTGGAGCGGAAAATTCCTGAGGCACAAGAGCTTATTGCACCAGTGGTGAAATCTATTGATGAGGCATTGCATGCACTTGCAACAGCGCAAGAAGGTATTGAGACGGCAATACGAGCATTAGATTTTGAACCTGATGAATTGGAACGAATAGAAGAGCGTCTTTTTTCTCTTCGGGGTTTTGCTCGTAAATATCAAGTTTCTGCGGATGAATTGGTTCAGTTACGCGATAAGATGGATGCTGAATTAGCTGATTTTGAAGAGGCTCAGACTATATTGACACGTTTTGAAGATGAAGCAAAACAAGCACAAAAAAATTATGATATGTTAGCACAAGCGTTGTCAATAAAACGTCAAGAGGTTGCAAAGCACTTGTCTGAAAGCGTGATGACTGAGTTACCGGCATTGAAATTAGAGAGGGCTGAATTTATTGTTGAAATGCAAAGTGATATCGAAAAGCGGAGTGCAGAGGGATGTGATCGTATTGAATATTGGGTGCGAACAAATCCTGGAACACGTGCTGGACCAATGCTTAGTGTGGCTTCTGGCGGTGAATTGTCTCGTTTTTTGTTGGCATTAAAAGTTGTTTTATCTGATCGAGGATCAGCTCCGACGCTGATCTTTGATGAAATTGATACAGGCGTTGGGGGGGCTGTTGCAGCTGCTATTGGGCAACGGTTGCAACGCTTATCAGAAAATGTCCAGGTTTTCGCTATTACGCATGCTCCACAGGTTGCATCGAAAGCGCATGGTCATTTTCTTATTTCAAAAATTGAGAGTCATGATAAAGGACGCTTTGTTACTGCTATTCATAAAATGGAAGAGCATGAGCGTGCAGAAGAAATTGCTCGTATGTTGGCAGGAGAACAGATTACTGAAGAAGCGCGTGCAGCGGCTCAAAAGCTTCTAGCATGAAGGTAATTAGTCAGCGATAAAAATACTGGAAAGCTTGTATTTATTGAGATTCACTTTATGAGGAGGCGCGGAGATCATCCTTGTGGCAGTGCTCGTAATTTGGAATAGATTTTATGAACAAAGATGCAGATAAAAATCTCACAGCTGTTGAAGCAGAAAGTGAATTAGAGTGGTTGGCAAAAGAGATTGCACGTCATGATGTGCTTTATAATCGTGATGATCAGCCTGAAATTTCTGATGCAGAATATGATGCTTTGCGCCGCCGTAATGCAGAAATTGAAGCTCTTTTTCCAGAGCTTATTCGTGTTGATTCTCCTTCACATAAAATTGGGGCACCAATTTCTGAAAAGTTTGAAAAATCTGTTCATGCACAGCCAATGCTTTCACTGGATAATGCGTTTAGCTCTGAAGATGTTACTGAATTTGTTGAGCGCATTCGTCGTTTTTTACGGCTTCCAGCAACACAGGTGTTGGAAATAACAGCGGAGCCAAAAATTGATGGTTTATCTTTGTCTTTACGCTATGAAAAGGGGCGGCTTGTGGGGGCGGCAACGCGTGGGGATGGAACTGTCGGTGAAAATGTGACGGCAAATGCCCGAACCATTGCTGATATTCCACAAGTTTTGCAGGGTGATTTTCCTGATATAATTGAGGTGCGTGGTGAAGTTTATATAGGGCGGGAGGATTTCCAAGCACTTAATATCAGCCAACAAGAGAAGGGCAAGTTAACCTTTGCCAATCCTCGAAATGCGGCAGCTGGTTCACTCCGTCAGCTTGATTCACGGATAACCGCTAGCAGAAAGCTTCAATTTTTTGCTTATGCTTGTGGTGAGGTGAGTGAAATATTGGCAGAAAGTCAAATGGAGATGATGAAAAAGCTAAAAGAATATGGCTTTGTTATCAATCCATTAACAAAAGCCTTTAAGACGTTAGAAGAAATTATTTCTTATTATCACGATATCGAAGAATGCCGTCATTCTTTAAGCTATGATATTGATGGGATTGTTTATAAGGTTAATGATTTGATGCTCCAAAAGCGCTTGGGGTTTGTTTCTCGTTCGCCGCGTTGGGCAATCGCGCATAAATTTCCAGCAGAAAAAGCGATAGCGCTTTTGAAAGATATTGACATTCAAGTTGGTCGCACGGGAGCTTTGACACCTGTTGCACGTCTTACGCCTATTACTGTTGGTGGAGTGGTGGTGACCAATGCTAGTTTGCATAATGAGGATTATATTAAGGGAATTGGTCATAAAGGAGAGCCTATTCGTGAAGGACGTGACATCCGTGTAGGCGATAGCGTGATTGTACAACGTGCTGGTGATGTGATCCCTCAAGTTATTGATGTTATTATTGAAAAACGTCCGAAAGATGCTGCTGTCTTTATTTTTCCTCATTTGTGTCCAGCTTGTGGGAGTCATGCTGTTCGTGAAGTGGGAGAAGCCGTGCGTCGCTGTACAGGGGGGCTTATTTGTCCTGCACAGGCGATTGAGCGTATTCGTCATTTTGTTGCGCGTAATGCTTTTGATATTGAGGGTTTGGGTAAAAAACAGGTAGAGTTTTTTTTCTATGCTCAAGATGAAGCGCTTTGTATTCATACACCAGCTGATATTTTTACTTTAGAACGTCGCCAAGAAAAATCTTTGATACGTTTAGAAAATATAGAAGGTTTTGGTACTGTTTCAGTTCGCAAATTGTATGATGCCATTAATGCACGTCGCGAAATTTCTTTAAGCCGTTTTTTGTTTGCATTGGGGATTCGTCATGTTGGAGAGGTGAATGCACGCCGCCTTGCGCGTACTTATAAAAATTATACAGCTTTTGAAACTGCGGCTATGGGAGCACTTATGCCATGTGATAAGGCAAATGAAAAAGGCAATGAAGCTTGGATGGAGCTTACCAATATCGAAGGAATTGGACCACAGGTAGGGAGCGCAATTGTTGATTTTTATCAAGAAGCGCATAATCGTGAGGTTTTGTCTGTTTTACTTGAAGAAGTAACCCCTCTTGATGAAGAGCCTATCACGACAGCTTCTTCCCCAATAGCGGAGAAGACAATTGTTTTTACAGGAACTTTGGCGCATATGTCACGCGATGAAGCAAAAGCATTGGCAGAGCGATTAGGGGCCAAAACATCTGGTTCACTTTCTAAAAAAACAGATCTTCTTGTTGCAGGACCTGGAGCGGGCTCCAAATTGGCTAAAGCTGAAGAATTAGGTGTTGAGGTTATCGATGAAGAGACTTGGCTACAGTTGATTGAGGAACATGATGTTTAGAGGGCGTTTTCTAGAAGATGCGTATGCTGTTTGTATGGTTATCTCTCTTACATTGTGGGGGGCTGGAATCAAAAAGGGGATAATAGGGGTTTGTTTTTTTGCAAAAATAGAGCGCCATATATTTTGATATTTATTAAGTGATTAAAAAAAACGTTGAATTTAAATATTAAACTTAAACTCTTATGATTAAGAATATACAAGGTTATTATTAGTAAAAGATATACGTTATCACTGTGAAGCAAGGTAAAAATTGTAACTAAATATGCAGAACTTTTGAATTTAAACGGCGTAATAAGCTGGTTATAATAGGCATTTTAGAAATGAGACGCGGAGGATTACAAAATAAGGCTATAATTCATGTGAAGATGGTGGAGGATAGTTGATAAGCATTATCTGTTACAGGTGTATTCCGTTCTGTTTTAGTTTGGGAAGAGCTTTTATCCTATCGGCAAAAAAACTTGAAGTATTTTATAGAAGCATTTTTTGTGATTGCTGATGGTAAATACGCACTTCTCTCTTTAAAAGAGAAGGGTGTGGTGTTTTTATAAGAAGCGTTAGAAGATATTTGTGGTGTCTCATTTAAAGGGGTAGTGTTGCCTCTTTTGCCCATTTTTTATCTTCTTCATTTAAGTAAGGTGCATTCATCTGATAAACGCGCGCATGGTAATCATTGAGCCATTGCCGTTCTTCTTGTGTCAAAAGCTCTGGGAGGATGAGTTTTCGATCAATAGGGCAAAGTGTAAGCGTCTCAAACGAAAGCATTTCTATATCCCCGCCATCAATTTTTTGTGCTGGATTTACAATTATCAAATTTTCAAGACGGATACCAAAAGCACCTTCGCGATAATATCCTGGTTCGTTTGAAAGAATCATACCGGAGATGAGTTCTTGGCATCCTTTGCGGGAAATATTTTGTGGTCCTTCATGAACAGAAAGATAAGACCCAACACCATGACCGGTGCCATGAGCATAATCAAAACCAGCCTTCCACAATGCAATGCGCGCTAGAATATCAATGTCTTGTCCGCGGGTTCCTTTTGGAAAGTAAGCCGTTGAAAGAGCAATCATACCTTTGAGGACAAGCGTGAAACAGCGTTTTTCTTCTTCTCCAATATTCCCAATTGCTACTGTACGTGTGATATCTGTCGTTCCATCACGATATTGTCCACCTGAATCAACAAGATAAAGTTCACCCGCATTGAGTTGTTTATTTGTTTGTGTCGTTACACGATAATGAATAATGGCGCCATTTTCTCCTGCTGCTGAAATTGTATCAAAAGAAAGATCTTTAAGTTCTTCTCCCATTTCTTTTGCTGTATTTATGCGAAATTCTTCTAATTTTTGCGCAGCAGAAATTTCACTTATTGATCCTGGTGTTTGTTTATCTAACCAAGAAAAAAAACGGGTTAGGGCAACACCATCGCGTAGATGCGCTTTGCGTGCGCCATTGAGTTCTGTGTCATTTTTAATGGCACGTGGTAGAGCGGCAGGATCGGTAAGTGTGATGAAAGAGCTATTTTTTTCTTCAATAACAGTTCGTAATTTTTCGCATGTTAGCTGTGGATCTAAGGCAAACACTGTCCCTTTTTGAACATACTCTTTGACCTTTGGAATAAGCAGTTCTGGTTCATATAATTTTGCATAACGTTCCAGATATTGTTTTTGTTCTACACCAAGTTTTTTGCTGTTAATGAATAAGACTGGTGTTTCTTGGATGGGAATGAGAGCAAAACAAAGGGAAAAAGGTGTGTTGGAAACATCATTGCCACGTATATTGAATGTCCATGCAATGGAGGAGGGGTCTGTAAAAATAAAAACCTCTGCATTGGCTTTTTGTATATATCTGCAAATCAATGCCAACTTTTCATCCGTATCGCACCCAGCATATTTGAGAGGGTGAATTGATAGGGCAGCTTGTGGTAATGATGGCTGATCATGCCAAAGCAGATCAATGGGATTGGAGTGAATTGCTACAAGTTTTCCACCTGCTTTTATTTCTAATGCGTTTCTCAAAGCATCGGTGGCAGCGATGGTGTGAAGCCATGGATCAAAGCCAATAGAAAGTTTTTGCCCATTTTTTTCAAGCCATCGTGAGGGAGGGCAAGTTATGAGATCTTCATAATCAAAAATATTAGGATCAGTTTGTTGGCGAACTTGGAGTTTATATCGCCCGTCTGTAAATATGATGGCTTTGTTTTTTAAAATCAGTGCAATTCCAGCTGATCCAGTAAAGCCGGTGAGCCAGCCAAGGCGTTGAGCATGGGGAGGGACATACTCTCCCTGATGTTCATCGCACCGCGGAACAAGAAAACCATCGAGACCAAGGCGGTCTAGTTCTTTACGAAGAGAGGCAATGCGTTCTAGAGCATGGGCTGGATTTGTTGTCGCCTCAAAAGATTGATACATAACGACGTCCTTTTCTTTTACTTTATTTCAGATGTATCGTAACCCATCCTTGACGGTGGTATGTTTCAATGTGTTTCAGCCCTTGTTTTACATAAGCCTTTAAAACATCTGCATGTTGTTCTTCAAGAATTCCAGAGAGTATCAGTGATCCACCTTTTTGGAGTGCCTTTACCATTTCTTGTGCAAGTGCGATAAGAGGATTGGCAAGGATATTGGCAACAATAAGATCAAAGGGAGCACGTGAAGCAATTTCATCATGGGCAAAATCTGTTGCTGTGACAGCTGTGATATATTTTTTTACGCCATTGAGCTGGATATTGTGTTGTGTAACTTGAATAGCGATTGGATCAATATCAGATGCAAGTATAGCAATAGGTTTGAGCATTGCGATGCCGATGGCGAGTACCCCACTGCCGGTACCAAGATCAAGTGCATTTTGGGGATTTTCATGTTCCATCACTTTGGCAATCATTTCTAAACAACCAGCTGTCGTTCCATGATGTCCGGTGCCAAAAGCTTGATTTGCTTCAATTTCGATAGGAAGAACATTGGCTGGAATGGCGTTTCGGTTGTGACTTCCATGAAGAAAAAAAGGACCGGCTTGCACAGGTTTTAGTCCTTCTAGGCTTTTTTGTACCCAATCAATGTTGGGTACAACTTCCATATTAATTTTATCAGGATCTATAGAAAGGATTTGGGCAAAACGTTTCGAAATATGTTCGTAGTTTTCTTGGTCTACATAGAGTGAAAGTTCATATACAGCATTTTGTTCATCTATCTCTGTAAGAGCAAGAGGATAACCTTCTTCGTCAAAGGCTGTGTCTATAAGGGTATAGAACCGTTCTGCTTCATTTTTAGAAGCAGTATAATAGAGGCGAATTTGTTGCGACATGCTGTTCTTTCTTTTGATCGGTTTTTTTAGTTTAAGATGAGTTTTTTTAACCGTTCAATGGCGATTTCATCTTTTAATTCGCTATCGCTTTCTTTCGTGTCATAACGGATAATGCCAGCTAATTTTCCACCTTTTTTGAGTAAAAAAATTGCTGCTGTATGGTTATATGTATAGTTTCCATCTGTTCCAGGGACTTTTTCAGCAACGATGTTAAAGGAATTGACCATTTTATGAACTTTATCAGGATCTCCACTGATCCCAATGATTTTATTGTTAAAATTACTGAGATATTCATGGAGTACTTCTGGTGTATCACGTTCAGGGTCAACAGTAACAAACCATATGCCTAATTTATTGGCATTGGGTCCAAGGGCTGTAAGCCATCGATCAAGATTCATCAATGTCGTAGGGCAGATTTCAGGACACATAGTGAAGCCGAAAAAAACTATTGAAGGCTTGCTTCGAATATCAGCCTCAGTGATATTTTTTCCATTAGAATCAGTGAGTGTAAAATTATCACCTAAAGGCTTATTTGTCAGTGCATCATAAATAAAAATACCTGCAAGAAATATGATTGTCAGCCCCAAGATGCGTATTACATTTTTCATAGTTTGACTCTCTTAGATAGATCACGAAATTGTAACATCGGCAGGTTTGTTTTGCAATCTCTGTTTCATGGTTGATTTTATTGGCTTGATTGGTATGTCTTTCCATATCTATTGATGAAACATTGGTGAGGGATGCATGAATATTGAGAACGATCTTCGATTTCATGAAAGTGAGCCTCGTATCCATACGACAGCACGGCTGCATGGTTGTAAATTAGGGCGCTATGTGGAAATTAATGAGCGGGTGATTTTACGGGATGTAACCGTTGGAGATTTTTCTTATTTAGAACGTAATAGTGAGGCAATTTATAGCGATATTGGGCGTTTTTGTTCTATTGCATCTCATGTACGGATGAATGCGTTGGAGCATCCTATGGAGCGCGTTTCAACGCATAAAATAACCTATCGTCCAAACGAATATTTTCGTTATATGGCTCTTGATCGTTCTTTTCGCGAAAGGCGTTGTGCAAAACGTGTTATTATTGGGCATGATGTGTGGATTGGATATGGCGCGGTTATTATGCCTGGGGTGACAGTTGGACATGGCGCTATCATTGGTGCTAACGCTGTTATAACGAAAGATGTTTTGCCTTATGCGGTTGTCGCTGGTGTTTCTGCTAAACGCTTGCGGATGCGTTTTCCCAATCATGTCATAGAATGCCTTTTGGAGATGGCTTGGTGGGATTGGTCGCTTGATAAAATTTACGATGCATTGCCTGATATGCAAAATTTACCCATTGAAGTTTTTGTTCGCAAATGGAAATGATAATCAGAATAAAACAAAATGGTCTCTTGCAAAAACTGATCGTGGTTTGCTTTTAGTTAAGCTTTGTTGACAAAATTATCCAGTACACGCTTTTCTCCGGCTTTTTCAAACATTATTGTCAATTTATGATCGTCTATTGCTGTAATATGACCATAACCAAATTTTATGTGAAAAATCCGATCATTGATGGAAAAATCTGATGATGCATGAGAGATTGATTGAGCGATAATTTTCCCTTCAATCGTCTTGTTTTTTTGTGCATGCTTTTGTCTTGCTGTTGCATAGCCAGTATAACAGGAATCGTGATTTTGAAAGGAAGATTTTCCATAACCACCATAAGATGTTTCCATTGCTATGGCTTCTATATGTTCTGCTGGTAATTCATCTAGAAAGCGGGAGGGAAGAGTAGATTGCCAAAGTCCATGAATTCTACGATTCGATACAAACCATATATGCAGGTGTTTTTTTGCTCTTGTGAGTCCAACATAAGCAAGACGCCGTTCTTCTTCTAATCCTGAACGTCCACCTTCATCTAATGAGCGCTGATGGGGAAAAAGTCCTTCTTCCCAGCCAGGAAGAAAAACTGTTTCAAATTCAAGTCCTTTGGCTGAATGAAGTGTCATGATATTGACTGCATCGGTATTTTCATTGTTTTCAGCATCCATAACTAGTGCAACATGTTCCAAAAAACTTTGAAGATTTTCAAATTGTTCCATGGAACGGATCATTTCTTTAAGATTTTCTAGTCGTGTAGGAGCCTCTGGTGAGCGATCTTCTAACCACATGGTTGTATAACCAGAATCATCAAGGATAATCTCGGCAAGTTCTTTATGAGGAGTGTCTTGAAGCATATTTTGCCAGCGGCGGAAGTTTTCAATAAGGCTTCGTAACGCACTGCGTGCCTTAGGCTTTAACTCATCTGTTTCAATGATGTCAGCGGCCGCAGAAAAGAGAGGAACAGCACGTGCTCGCGCACTCTCATAAAGAATGCGCAGGGTTGCATCGCCTATGCCGCGTTTCGGTGTATTAATAACACGCTCAAAAGCTAAATCATCAGCAGGTTGGACAACAACGCGTAAATAAGCCATAGCATCGCGTATTTCCATTCGTTCATAAAAACGAGGACCACCAATGACGCGGTAGTTAAGACCAAGCGTTACAAAGCGATCTTCAAATTCACGCATTTGGAATGATGCACGCACCAATATAGCCATATGATTTAATGCATGACCTGTTTGGTGTGCTTGTTCAATTTCTTCTCCGATGGCACGGGCCTCTTCTTGCGAATCCCATGCTGAATGAATTTTTACTTTTTCTTCCTCACTCTTTATTTGTGCAGAAAAAAGGACTTTGCCCAGTCTTTCTTCATTATGAGCAATGAGATGGGAGGCGGTTTTAAGAATATGGGATGTTGAGCGATAATTACGTTCTAGACGAATAATTTTGGCAGAAGGAAAATCTTTTTCAAAACGTAATATATTCTCGACTTTTGCACCACGCCATCCATAAATGGATTGATCATCATCGCCAACACAACAAAGATTAACATGTTGACCTTGGGGATGTTGTGCCAAAAGGCGAAGCCAAAGATATTGTGCTGTATTTGTATCTTGGTATTCATCGACAAGAATATAGCGAAATTGAGAATGGTATTCGCGAAGAATATCTGGATGATGTTGGAAGATAGAGATAGAATGAAGAAGAAGATCGCCAAAATCACAAGCATTAAGATCTTTTAATCGGTTTTGATAACTGTGATAAAGTTCGCGTCCCATGCCCTTGCCGAAGGAATGAGCATCACTTTTTGAGATATGTTCTGGTGAAAGTCCTTGATTTTTCCAAGAATCAATCATCGTGGCAAGGTTTCGTGCGGGCCAACGCTTATCGTCTAGTCCCTCAGCTTGAATAAGCTGTTTTAAAAGTCGAAGAACATCATCGCTATCGAGAATTGTAAAGTTTCTTTTTAAACCAACAAGCTCTGCGTGACGGCGTAAAATTTTAGCACCAGTGGAGTGAAAAGTTCCAAGCCAAGGCATACCTTCAACAACTCCTCCAATAAGTTCACCAATACGTATTTTCATTTCACGTGCTGCTTTGTTGGTGAAAGTAACAGCAAGTATTTGCTGAGGAGAGGCAAGCCCAGAGCGTAAAATATGAGAAATACGGGTTGTTAAAACGCGCGTTTTTCCTGTACCAGCACCTGCAAGAACTAAAAGAGGTCCCTCAGTATTCATAACAGCTTGTTGCTGTTCTGGATTGAGTTGTTCTAAATAGTCTATGTTATATGATTTTTGTTCTTTTAGAGTATGGGAGGAAAAACCAGAGCTCTTCTTATCATGGTCTGGAGGGGAATCTTCTTCAAAGAAAGGTATGTTGTGATCAGAAAAATTACTCATTATATCTCTTTTGTAGACTTTTTTTCATTGAAGTTCTAGATTAAAAAAACTTCTCTTAAAAAAGTCACAACAGCTTCAGTTGAATGAACAAAAAGAGAACGTAAAAAATAAGCATAAACACTAAAGGCGTTGGGTGAGAACGCTTTGAAGGGCATAAACGCGTAACGAAGCCGAAAGATTGACTTGTTGTGGTCTTTTGCTATCAATATCAGTGATAATAAAGGCTAAAGATTGTCCTTTTTTGCGGGCTATATCTTTTAGAATATCTAAAAATGGCGGTTCTAAAGAGACGCTTGTTGCGTGCCCATCAACGCGAACAGATATTTTTCGTGGAATGACTTTTGACCAATCGATAGAATTATTTTCGTGCATTTTCCACCTTTATTCGTCGTTTCGTAAACGATTTTGATCAAGAAATTTTTGCGTTTTTAAAGATTTTTGTTGCTCAAAAAATTTTTCAGTTTTTGTTCGTCCAAAACGATAACGATTTTGCTCAGCACGAAGAGATTTTTCTGTACGTTTTTTTTGTTTTCGAAATTGGCGAAGATTAATCAATTCAGTCATGAGAAAAATTATTTTTTCCGAAAAGAATCTAAAGAGACAACATCAGCACTTTGTTTTGTATCGCTATTTGAAGATTCTTTATTTGTACTGAAATTTTGTTCTTTTGTAAGCGTATTTTCTTTTTTTTGTGTGTTTGATAAGGTAATGGGCGTAGTTGAGGTATTTTCTGAATTTTCACTTTCTCCAGAGGTAAGATTTGAGGGCAGATCAAATGCTGCTTCAAATGCTGCTACAGGATCATAAAAGACCTGAATGGAAGTAAAAGGAATCACGAGCTTTTCAGTTATTTCCCTGAAGGAGAGGGTTACTTCGAAAGCTGTTTCTGAAACACTGAGATCTCTAAACTGATGTTGTAAGACGATAGTCATTTGCTCAGGATAGCGATTTTTTAGCCGAGGAGAAATTTTAACACCTGGGGCATTCGTCAAAAAAGTTATAAAAAAATGATGATTTCCCGGAAGACCTGCTTTGCTAACTTCCGATAAAACTTTACGGATAACTCCACGAAGCGCATCCTGAACGAGAATATCGTAACGGATTTGATCTTTAACCATCGAAGTTTATTCCTTTTATTTCACGTAGCAGAATGGAGCGTATTGATAATGGGGCGTATTGATATTGTGTGATAGAATATATTTTAAAATTAGCAGTATTTTGTCTACGATGCACCTCAATAAATCGAATAAAAACGAAACTCTATGGTAAATAATGTCTGATAATGTCTGAAAGATCAATCAATAACATTAAAAAAAAGTGAAGGCTTCTGTTGCCAGGTGCCTCCGAACCCCGCTTAAACCTGCGACGGTTTAAGACTTAAATTGAAACATTCGCACTGCATTAAGCAGCGAGACGTGCTTCCGCATAGTTGTCATTTGCAACTACTCATTTAGTCCGATAACGGTGGTACTATGCCGAGTAAAAGAGCAATCTTTACGCCCTTGTCGATCCTATTTCGCCCCCACCAAAATATAACTTTGGTCTCTTATATTTTGGTGGAGGCGCCGGGTACCGCCCCCGGGTCCAATGAGTTTATTTCATTGTCCATTTATTACCATAGCTGGTAAACCAGCTCCTTAAATATAGATGAAGAACAGTCTTAGGAAAAGGGGGGGTTGTTAATATTTTTAATCCTCTAATTATTTATGGAGCTATATGATGCGGCTGTAAAGTATAGGCCGCTCATTTTTGGAGAGGAGATGATGCAAAATGACCAATAATCTAGCAGATATTAAACTATATGATTCAAACCCCGATGAAGCAGCAGTAGAACGGCTTAGCCGTCGTTTAGCTTTGGTGATGAAAAAGCAGGATGCAGCGCTTGTTGCTACATCGGATCCAAAAGAGTTAGAACGCGTTGAAAAATGGGTTCAAGATGTATTAGGCGCGGATGAGCAGAGGGCTAAAATGGCTGTGTCAAAAGTTGCAGAAATGATGTCTGGAGATCGCAGAAAAAGTCGTATGACTTTCTATTATTTGGTAGCTAAACAATTAAACGCACTTGATAAAATTTAAACAATTTTAAAATTCAATTTTGCTCAATAAAAAAAGCCCAAAATTCTTTGGGCTTTTTTGTTTAGCATCGAAGGTTTAATCGTTTTCTTGAAGATATCCTCCTTTGCTCATATCCGGTATAAAGAGGGTGGCAATGAATGCAATGATCATTACGCCGATTACGTAAAAATAAAACAGTGATTCATGTCCTATATTTTTTAATCCAAGAGCTACGTATTCGGCAGAACCACCAAATAATGCATTGCCAATAGCATGAGAGAGACCAACTCCCAGTGCTCGTACTGAAGAGGGAAACATTGCTGATTTTACGACACCAGAGATGGATGTATACATGCTCATAATACAGAGTATTCCAATAATGACTGATAGCGCAATCCATGGATTATGCGTGTGACCGATTATGAGAAGTCCAGGAATCGTAAAGAGAGTAGAGAGTGCACTCCAAAGGATAAGTAAATTTCTTGTCCCAATTTTATCAGCTAGGATACCAAATATGGGTTGGAGTAATATGAAAATAAAGAGTGCCGCGGTCATTACAGTTGTAGCGGTATGTTTATCAAAACCGGTAGTTGTGATCAGATATTTCTGCATATAAGTCGTACAGGTGTAAAATGTGAGAGATCCTCCAGAGGCAAAAAGAACAATTACAAAAAATGCTTTTGTATGTTTGCTTAGAAGCTCTTTAAGACTCCCAGTGTGTTTTTGAGAGCGGCTTTCTTTGGTGGTTGTTTCATGAAGTGAACGACGTAGATAAAGTACGACGAATGCTCCCAATCCACCAATAGCAAATGGAATACGCCAGCCCCATGTTCTTAGTTGGTCTTCCGTTAGATAAAGTGCCAGAATAAATATAATAAAACTGGCTAAAAGTTGACCAGTAATAAGCGTACCAGATTGGAAAGAAGCGAAGAGACCGCGGTGTTTTTTAAGGGAAACTTCGCTTATATAAGTTGCAGCTGTACCATATTCACCACCTGCTGAAAGTCCCTGCATCATACGGATTAGGAGAAGAAGAATTGCTGCAGTTCTCCCTAAAGTTTCATAAGTGGGAAGTATGGCAATGAGAAAAGAGCCCCCACACATCATAAGAATAGATATGAGCATCGAGTTTTTTCGTCCATAACGATCAGCAATAAAGCCAAAAAGCCAACTTCCAATTGGGCGCATAAGAAAACCAATAAAGAAGATCCCTGCAGTTTTAAAAAATTGGGTAACAACATCGCCATCTGAAGGGAAAAATTGTGGTGCAAAGTAAATAGACGCAAATGAGTAAACGTAAAAATCATACCACTCTACTAGATTCCCTGATGCGCTAGATATGATAGCGAAGATACGCTTTCTTGTATCATGTTGTACTAAAGTTGTTTCATTTTTCATGAAGTGCTCCCCTTTTAAATTTATAGTTGATATTTTCTAACCATAATTGTTTATGATTTCCAGAAAAATTCAATTGTATAATGATTATTTTTATGAAAAATATTTAAAATAAAATACTTTTGCAATTTTAAATTATTTATTCTATAGTATAAATAGTTTTATTAATTAATATAAATAATAAAAATCGTTTTAATAAACTTATAATTTAAATATAAAACTATTCTTTATAAGAATTAAGTAAGTTTTGTTATATTTAAATACCTTTATTTTCATAAAAATTTGTTAAATTTAAATTATATCAATAGATTTATACATTTTTTGCAATTTAAATAGTTTGTAAAAGGCTGTTTTATTATTTTATTAAATAATTTTATTCATAGCATTAACTCTGTTTCTGAGTTGCAAGAGGTATAGTTATGAGGACGTGATATAAAAAGGGTAGAAATGAAAAAATCTTATGGTATTTGGGTTTTTCAATTGAGATACAAAATGATAAACAACCATTACAAATCAATAGGTTATGGAAGTAATATTGTCGGTCATAGAAAATATTCGATGACTGTCCATTATTGAGAGTAAGATAATGAAATGGATTTCATAAATAAAAATTAAGTTTTTGTGTAAATAATTATAAAAAAAAAGCCCACTTTCTTGGGCTTTTTTTCCGAAAAATAAGTTTAATGAATTTTAATCGTCTTTATCGAGATATCCTCCTTTATCTATATCGGGCATAAGGAGAATAGAGATGAGTGCAATGATCATCATACCAACTATGTAAAAAAAGAAAACAGATTCGTATCCCATATTTTTTAATCCAAGCGCTACATATTCAGCAGAACCGCCAAATAGTGCATTTCCAATGGCAAAAGCAAATCCAACACCAATTGCGCGGATTGAGGCTGGGAACAATTCTGCTTTTATGATACCAGCAATGGACGTATAAAAACTCATAACACAGAGTATTCCAATGATGATTAAGAGTGCTGCCCATGCATTATGGGCATTCCCAATCATTTTAAGTACAGGAATGGTGCAGATAATGGATAAGGTACTCCAACTAATGAGTGAAGCTCTTGCTCCAATTTTATCGGCTATGAAACCTAAAAGGGGTTGGAGTAGCACAAAAATAAAGAGGGCGGCAGTCATTATTGTTGTTGCGGTTTGTTTATCAAAACCCGTGGTTGTGATCAGATATTTTTGCATATAAGTGGTGTATGTATAAAATGTGAGTGATCCACCAGCTGTAAAGCCAACAACCAAAAAGAAAGCTTTTTTATGATTGCGAAAAAGTTCTCTAAGACTACCAGCATGTTGTTCAGAGCGGCTTTTGTGGGTTGTTGTTTCATGGAGCAAACTACGCAGATAAATTGCAACAATTGCTCCAAAGCCACCAATGACAAAAGGAATACGCCAGCCCCATGCTTTTAACTGATCTTCAGTAAGGTAAAGGGATAAAATAAATATTATAAAACTTGCGAGAAGTTGACCTGTGATCGTTGTTGCATATTGAAAAGAAGCAAAGAGCCCACGACGATTTTTGGGTGCAACTTCGCTCATATAAGTTGCTGCTGTACCATATTCACCGCCAACGGAAAGTCCTTGAAACATGCGGACTAAAAGGAGGAGAAATGCTGCTGTTATTCCCAAGGTTTTATAAGTGGGAAGTATGGCAATGAGAAAAGAGCCTCCACACATCATAAAAACAGAAATAAGCATTGAGCGTTTACGTCCATAACGATCCGCAATGAATCCAAAGAGCCATGCTCCAATTGGACGCATAAGAAAGCCAATAAAAAAGATTCCTGCAGTTTTTAAAAGTTGTGTGACGATATCTTCATCTTCAGGAAAAAATTGTGATGCAAAATAAACCGATGCAAAGGAGTAAGCATAAAAGTCGTACCATTCTACCAGATTTCCTGATGCACTGGATATGATAGCAAAAATACGTTTCCTTGTATCATGTGGATCTAAAGTTGCTTGATTATTCATGAAGTATTCCCCTTTTAGATTTATAACTTTTCTTCTCTTTAAAGTTGTTTACAGTTTAAGCCATAAAAATTCAATCATATTGCGATGTTTCTTAAAAAAAGGGGGTGGAAGCGGCTTATTTCCATGATGTTTGCAGTTTTTATTTTTGTTATAGAACAAAAACGGTACTCATATTTATAGGAAGGTATGTTTTGATTTTTATTGTATCTTTAACGGTGTCATTGATCATCCAGATCAGAAAGGGGTGTTGAGAGAGGATTGATTGGTGATAATAGATGCGGTTTAATTTCTATTATTAGACAAATAAGGAAACGATATTTTGCTTATTTTTGATAAAGAAAAGAGGATTTTAATTAAAACAGATCTGATGTTTTTAAAGCTAAGTATACTGGATTTATTGGTATCATGAAAAATATACGGTCATGACATGGGATAATTTATTTACCATGGTTCATATCAAAGAAGAGGATATCGCTCCTTTATGATACGGGAGATGTTTATGATATGAAAGGCATGTCTGTAATAGGTTGTAAATATTGATTTTACAGTACTATCATAATCAAGAAGCCCGAAAAATCGGGATTCTTGATTTAGTTTAGAAAATTTAATGGATACTATCACCTTGAAGATAGCCCTCTTTCCGGGCATCGGGCATTAAGAGAACAGAAATGAATGCAATAATCATCATGCCGGTTATATAAAAATAGAAGACAGATTCATATCCAAGATCTTTTAATCCAAGCGCGACATATTCAGCAGAACCGCCAAACAGTGCGTTGGCAATAGCATAAGAGAGCCCAACTCCTATTGCTCGTACTGAAGCGGGAAACATTTCTGATTTTACAATGCCAGAGATGGACGTGTAAAAGCTCATAATGCAGAGCATTCCAATAATAACTGATAAAGCAATCCATGTACTATCAGTACTACCAATCACATTAAGTCCAGGAATGGTAAAGATAATAGATAAGACACTCCAAATAAGGAGTGAAGTTCTTGTTCCAATTTTATCAGCCATAAAACCAAATGCAGGTTGAAGTAACATGAAAACAAAGAGTGCAGCAGTCATCACAGTTGTGGCTGTATGTTTATCAAAGCCGGTGGTTGTAATCAGATATTTCTGCATGTAAGTCGTATAGGTGTAGAATGTGAGCGATCCTCCAGCGGTAAAGCCGATAACTAGAAAAAAAGCTTTTCGGTGGTTGGTTAGAAGTCCCCTAATACTACCAGCTTGTGCACTAGAACGACTTTCTTTGGTCGTTGTCTCATGGAGCGTGCGGCGTAGATAAATCGCAACAATTGCTCCTAGTCCACCAATGGCAAATGGAATACGCCAACCCCATGCTTTTAGCTGATCTTCGGTGAGGTAAAGCGCTAAAATGAATATAACAAGACTGGCTAGAAGCTGACCACCAATCAGTGTGGTGTATTGGAAAGAGCTAAAAAATCCTCGGCGATTTTTGAGGGCAATTTCGCTCATATAAGTTGCTGTTGTACCATATTCACCACCGACAGAAAGCCCCTGAAGCATTCTGAGTAAAAGTAAAAGAATTCCTGCTGCTACTCCAATGGTTTCATAGGTAGGAAGTAGGGCGATTAAGAACGAACCACCACACATCATAAAAACAGAGATAAGCATTGAGCGTTTGCGTCCGTAACGATCGGCAATGAAGCCAAAAAGCCATCCGCCGATTGGGCGCATAAGAAAACCAATAGCAAAGACACCAGCCGCTTTTAAAAGTTGTGTAACGACATTGCCATCTGAGGGAAAAAATTGTGATGCAAAGTAAATGGATGTAAAGGAATAAACATAAAAGTCATACCATTCTACTAGATTACCTGATGCACTGGACACGATAGCCCAGATACGTTTTCTTGTATCATGTGGTGCTAAAGTTGGTTCATTCTCCATAAATTTATCCCTTTTATGATCATACCTAACTTGTTTCGTTTAAAATTTATTTACGATTTGATTCATCAAAATGCAATCGTATAATAATGATTTCCTATAAAAGATGTTTGGGAGGAGGATTTTTTTGAATTGTATTTTTATAAATTTTGAAGTTTCTATTTCCTGTAACGTTAAGAATCAACCATAATATTTATATGAAAATCTATCTTGATCTTTTATCGCATGTTTTAAATAACGGCATTGATCGTACAGATCGAACCGGTGTGGGGACCCGATCAATTTTTGGGTATCAAATGCGGTTTGATTTGCAGGCTGGCTTTCCTCTGTTAACAACGAAGAAATTGCATTTGCGCTCGATCATTTATGAGCTTTTGTGGTTTTTGAGAGGTGATACAAATATTGCATGGTTGAAGGAACATGGTGTGTCAATTTGGGATGAGTGGGCTGATGAGAAAGGGAACCTTGGTCCTATTTATGGTTATCAGTGGCGCTCTTGGCCTGCTCCCGATGGACGGCATATTGATCAAATCAGTCATCTTTTGACGATGATTAAAGAAACGCCTGATTCTCGTCGCTTAATTGTATCTGCTTGGAACCCCGCACTGATAGAGGAGATGGCTTTGCCTCCTTGTCATTGTTTTTTTCAATTTTATGTTGCTGATGGGAAGCTATCCTGTCAGCTTTATCAGCGTTCAGCAGATATTTTCTTAGGTGTTCCGTTTAATATTGCTTCCTATGCGTTGTTGACGATGATGATTGCCCAAGTAAGTGGACTTAAAGCGGGAGACTTTATTCATACTCTGGGTGATGCTCATCTTTATTCTAACCATTTTGAACAGGCGAGATACCAGCTGTCTCGTATACCAAATGCTTTGCCGTTGATGCTTATAAATTCAGCGGTAACAGATCTTTTTTCTTTTAAATTTGAGGATTTTGAATTGCTTAATTATGAAGCGCAGCCACATATTAAGGCACCGGTAGCAGTATGACTTTTCCAGTTTGTTTAATTGCAGCTGTTGCAGAAAATGGTGTTATAGGTCGTGAAGGTGCGATGCCTTGGCATTTATCCACGGATTTGCAACGCTTTAAAGCTTTGACTTTTGGTAACCCCATTATTATGGGGCGAAAAACATGGGATTCTCTTGGGCGTCCTTTACCAGGGCGTACAAATATTGTTATTACCCGTAATTGTGCATTCACGGCTGAAGGTGCTGTTATTGCTCATTCTTTGTCGCAAGCCTGTTCTATCGCAAAAAGTGTGGCTTCTCAAAATGGTGCAGATGCAGTTTTTATTATTGGGGGTGGTGAAATTTTTCAACAAGGGTTGCATATGGCTGATAAAATATTCCTTACAGAAGTTTTAGCTTCTATAGAAGGGGATAGTTTTTTTCCTGTTTTTGATAAAGAAAAATGGATTGTTGTAGAAACACAAAATATTCCAAAAGGAGAAAAAGATAGTCATCCGACACGTTTTGTGGTTTATGAGCGAAAATAATCATAAGTGAAAAGAACCTGTCAGTTGTATTGTAATGAGATAAGAGAATCCCTATAAGATCTAAGTGAATGGTTGGTATTTGAATGAGTGGTAGTCAGTTAAAGAGGTGATAATGCCCTGGACAAATCAAAATGGTGGTGGCCCGTGGAGTGGCGATAAAAACAAGAACAGTGGTGACAAAAAAACATCGGCTAAGAATCTTTTTGGTTCTGGTGGCAATAATGGTGGTGAAAATGGTCCCAATCTTGATGATATTTTGCGTAAAGGGAAGGATCAGTTTAAACAATTTAGTAGAGGGGGAACTGTTGTTTTGTTCCTTCTTCTTGCTGTGTGTTTTTTGCTCTATCAATCACTTTATATTGTCCAACAAAATGAGCAAGCAGTAGAATTGCGTTTTGGTGTCCCTAAAGAAGGCATCATCGGTGATGGTTTGCATTTTCACTTTTGGCCAATTGAGACCTATATGAAAGTGCCTTTAACGGAAAAAACAATCGCAATTGGTGGGAAGCCTGGTCAGGTACAACAAAGTGAAGGTTTGATGCTGTCTAGTGATCAAAATATTGTTAATGTCAATTTTTCTGTTTACTATCGCATTTCACATCCAGGACAATTTTTATTCAACGTTAATGATCAAGAAGGAACAGTTCGTCAGGTTGCTGAAAGTGCAATGCGCGAGGTCATTGGTTCGCGGCCGGTTGATGATGTTTTACGTGACAAGAAAGAAGAAGTTGCTAATGACGTTAGAAAAATTATCCAGTTGACTGTAGATAAATATCAACTTGGTGTTGAAATAAGTCGTGTGTCTATCAGTGAAGCTGCTCCTCCGACAAAGGTTGCTGCTGCGTTTAATTCTGTTCAACAAGCGGAGCAGGAACGTGGAAGAATGATTGAAGAGGGGAATCGTGTGCGTTTTACGAAGATTGGTTTAGCAAATGGTGAAGCTTCACGTACACGGGAAATCGCAAAAGGTGAAAAAGCACAAATGGTTGAAGAGGCACGCGGGCGTGCCGAACGTTTTCAGGCCATAGCTCGTGAGGCGGCAATATCACCAGAGGCTGCGCGTTATCGTCTTTATATGGAGACGATGGGGCGTATTTTCTCTTCACCAAATAAATTGGTTCTTGATCAAATGAATTCTCCAGCGGTGCCTTATCTTCCTTTGAACGAATTGCTGCGTAACAATTTATCAGAAAAAGCAAAAGCGAAATCAGCACGTTCGACATCGCTCTTGGATGCTCATATTTCTGGAGGACGCTAATAATGCAGCAGTCTCGTTTTTTGTTTATTTTTAGTACTATAATGTTTCTTTTGATCATTTTGTGGATGTCACTTTTTATTGTCTATCCTCGTCAACAAGTGGCAGTTAAGCGTTTTGGGCAAATTGTTAAGGTAGAGTCTGATCCCGGCCTTTATTTTAAAGCGCCCTTTGTGGATAAGATGATTGTCGTTGATAATCGGTTGTTGCGTTATGATGTTCCTACACAATCTGTACAGGTTCGTGGTGGTGCTTATTATGAAGTGGATGCGTTCTTTATCTATCGTATTACAGATCCTAAGTTGTTTCTACAGCGCATTGCTTCGGGGCGTCCACAAATTGCTGCGCGTGAAAATCTTGCACCGCGTTTTATTGATGCTTTACGTGCTGTTTATGGTAAGCGAGAATTTAAAGCTGCTTTGTCAGATGAACGGGGAGCGATGATGGCTGAAGTGCAGAAGCAGTTTTCTGTGGATGCGGGTTCGTTAGGCATTACTATTATTGATGTGCGTATTCGCAAAACTGATTTAACTGATGCTGTCTCAGAAGATGTTTATCGGCAAATGGCAGCTGAGCGTGAGGCGGTAGCGGAAAATATTCGTGCTCGTGGTCAGCAGGAGCGGGATCGCATTGTGGCGGAAGCTAATCGTGAATATGAAGAGATCGTAGCAGCTGCAAAGCGTGATGCTGAAATTACTCGCGGTGAAGGACAAGCCGAAAGTATTCGCATTTTATTAAATGCGCGGGAAGCTAATCCATCTTTTTACGATTTTTGGTTAGCGATGGAACAGTATAAGAATTTAGAAAGAGTTCCGATGGTCATTTCACCAAATGAGGATTTCTTTTTTTATTTTCAAAATCCCCTGAAAGTAAAGAAAAAGCTTTCATCAACAATGAGTCCTAGTTTGAGCAAAACTGATTCAAAGTCTGGTGGAGAATAGATGAAACAATGTATAGAGTATACTATTTCATATGAGAAGTATGCTCTATAGCTGCTTTTTTTATGATGAATGTAAGACAGTGTTAAGCCATACTGATTTTGTATAATAAATTGGGTAGGGCTCTTTTCAGCTTTGGTTAAAGGCATGTCATGGATAGAAGTATCGTGAGTAGAAATACGTTTTTGAAGTCTTTTATCACAAGAGTTGTTTTGTGTGTGGTTTTGTTTTTATCAGGATCAGTGAATTTGTCTTGGGGCGCAGAGACAAACAAGACATTGCTTTCTGTTCCTGATTTAGCTTCTGAGCTTTTGGAGACGGTTGTGAATATTTCTACGGCACAGACTGTTGAAGGAACCGAACAGGATGAAAATACTTCGGTACCCATTATTCCCAAAGATTCATTGCTGGAGGAATATTTTAATGATTTTTTTACACCCAAAGATGGTCAAAAAAATAGTCAATTTCAAAAGGTGCGTTCTTTGGGGTCTGGTTTTGTGATTGATGCGCAAAAAGGGATTATTGTTACAAATTATCATGTTATTGTTGATGCTGATGATATTGAAGTTAATTTTACAGATGGTACAAAACTCAAGGCGAAGCTTCTTGGCAAGGATAGCAAAACTGATTTGGCACTACTTCAAGTGGATGCGGGACGTAAAAAATTAAAAGCTGTGCGTTTTGGTGACTCAGAAAAAGCACGTATTGGTGACTGGGTTATGGCTATTGGTAATCCTTATGGTTTTGGTGGAAGTGTAACGGTTGGTATTATTTCTGCACGTAACCGTGATCTTAATGCTGGTCCCTATGATAATTTTATTCAAACAGATGCAGCAATTAATCGGGGCAATTCTGGTGGTCCGTTATTTGATAGAAATGGTGAAGTCATTGGCATTAATACAGCAATTGTTTCACCTTCTGGAGGATCTATCGGTATTGGGTTTGCTATTCCATCGGATATGGCCCTTTCTGTTATTAATCAATTGCGTGATTTTGGAGAAATAAGGCGTGGTTGGTTGGCTATTCGTATTCAGCCGGTAACAGAGGATATTGCAAAAAGTTTAAAATTGGACAATGCTGTAGGAGCATTGGTGGCTGGTAAAATAGAACAGACGGAAGAAAATAATGTAGATAATAGCCAGTTACAAACTGGAGATGTTATTCTTTCCTTTGGTAATTTCAAAATTAAGCATGCACGTGATTTGCCGCGTTTAGTTGCAGAAAGTTCAGAAGGAAAAGTGGTGGATGTTACTGTTTTACGGAATGGGCAAGAAAAAACAGTAAAAGTTAAGCTTGGACGTTTGATTGAAACAGATGCAAATGAAGATATAGAAGAAGAAGTTGATGATAAAAAAGACAATGATCTGTCGAAAAGCGTGACAATGCAATTTATGGGAATGACGCTATCTGAATTGACAGAGGATTTGCGTCATCGTTATTCAATTTCAGATAAACTTCGAGGACTAGTGGTAACATCTGTTGCACAAAATAGCGCAGCGGATAAAAAGCGTATTCGCGTTGGTGAAGTCATTATTGATATTAATCAGAGTGCTATCACAACAATCGATGAGGCTAAAAAACGTATTCATAAATTACGTGAAGCTGGACGCAAAAATGCTCTATTCATCGTAGCGCGTCCAGATGGAGAGTTACGATTCGTAACGCTTCTAATGGATTGATCCCCCAATAGATTGAGGCTTAAAAATTAATTTTTTATTTTTTATCAGCCTCAGTATATGGGCTGCTTTGTAGCTCAGTCATGTGATGTCCAATATTTTTCAAGCTCATTTCACGACAAAGAGCATGGATTGTATAACATAAAATCCGTTGGGCAGCTCTATTTTTGCGTTAAATAAAAGTATCAGTTGGTACCATAATAGATTTGCTAGTTCCTAATATTGCAACAGCCTAGGCTTTGAAATGCTGCATAAGAGATCTCTGTCTTGTGTTTAAGTCAATTTTTATCTCTGCTTTTGATGCACAAGTGAATGGTATTGATATGGCACTTTATGAGAAGGATAAAAATGAGAAAATCTCATGATATTGGGAGCTCTTATTCAGATTGCAAAACGCTCAACTATTATAAATAAAGGGTGCAATTATTATTATAAATAATGTTTTATCTAGTGAGACTTTTAGCACTTTGTGATTGTACTTTGTGTGCTATAGAGAACGTTTTTTCACTTCAGTTTGAAAAAAGTTATCCTAGAGAAAAATCATGTTAGACTAAATTAGTTATATATATTTATACCTTTCTTGGTGATGGATGAAAAAATAGTTATAAAAAAGAGAGCGTTAAAAAGACAATTTCTGAATCTCTTATTATAAATCGGAGTAGTATGCTGTTTTTATAGGAAAAAGTAAGGCTGTTTGATTGTATATATTAAACTCAGTATTATTTTCATAAATGATGACAAAGAATATGTTTATTTTTAATGGACTAACGGACAGAATGATTATGGCTGTAGTTTATTATTGAATTATGATAGCAAAAATGCTTGGAAATTCCTTTGGTGTCGTTATTAAGTCCATTTTTTCTTTTTTTATAAGTTTCATAGGGGCTTTGGGGGGCTGTGTGTTGCAATAAGTTATTGATTGGGAGAAATTGCTATTCATGACACAGAGAACAGTTACATTAATAGCGGGACCAACGGCAAGTGGGAAGTCAGAACTTGCCTTGCAAATGGCTCAAGAAAAAAATGCTCTCATTATTAACACTGATTCAATGCAGGTTTATGATGTTTTAAATATTTTAACGGCACGGCCTACGGAGGCTGATACTGCGATTGTTCCACATTATCTTTATGGTCATGTGAGTCCTACTTTGAATTATTCAGTAGGGCAATGGTTGTGTGATGTCGAGAAGCTATTGGCTACTTTTTCTTTAAGATCAGTTATTTTTGTTGGTGGAACAGGACTTTATTTTCGTGCTCTTTTAGAGGGAATTTCGGAAATCCCTCATGTTCCAGATGTTGTTCGGCAGAAGTGGCGACTTCGGCTTGATAAAGAGGGCGTTGCAAGTCTTTATCGCCAGTTGTTGCAGATTGATGCTGTTGTTGCTGAAAAAATTTCTTCGCACGATAGACAGCGTATTGTTCGTGCTTTGGAAGTTTATGATGCAACCGGTAAGACGCTCAGTTGGTGGCAGAAACAAAAAACAACACCTCTCATTGCGCCGAATTTCACCGAAAAAATTCTTCTCATGCCACCACGTCCTCTGCTTTATGAACGTATTCATAAACGCTTGGATTCTATGATTGAAAGAGGAGTTTTAGAAGAGGTGATGATTATGAAGAATCTTATGCTTTCCCCTTCATTACCAGCAATGAAGGCTATTGGTATACCTGAATTTATGGCTTATTTGGATGGATATAGAAGCTTTGAGAATGCTCTTGAAGCGGTGAAAACACAAACGAGGAGATATGCAAAAAGACAAATGACATGGTTTCGTAATCAATTTGATGAAGAATGGATGCTTACTTTTTGATAAAAGAGCTAGAGCTTTGCAAAGAAACTTATCGAAAGATAAAAGATAATTCGTGAAAAAGAATTTTTTAGAAAATATAATTTTTTATTGACGAATGGTATCAATGGAATTAGAAATCTTTCTACAAGGAAATTTTTATATATTTTATACGTTGGAATAATGGGGGTGATCATACAGTATGTGTTGTGTAATGGGCTCCTTTGGGGTCTTTTTTTATGGGCTCCGTTAGGGGCTTTTTTATTGTCCTATCAAGTAGGTGAGTGGGAAAAATGAGAAATGATCCAAGAAAGCAAGAGAGTGCAGATGGAAAAATAATGTCGGGGGCTGAAATAGTGATTCAGGCTCTTATAGATCAAGGGGTTAAACATATTTTTGGTTATCCTGGTGGGGCTGTTCTGCCTATTTTTGATGTGCTCTATCACCAAGATACACTCCAGCATATTTTGGTGCGCCATGAACAAGCTGCAGGGCATGCTGCTGAAGGTTATGCACGCAGTACTGGAAAGGTAGGTGTTATGCTTGTGACTTCTGGTCCAGGCGCAACGAATGCTGTTACACCTTTGCAAGATGCTCTTATGGATTCTATACCTCTTGTTTGTTTTTCTGGTCAGGTAGCGACAACGATCATTGGAACAAATGGCTTTCAAGAAGCTGATACGGTTGGAATTACAAAGCCCTGTACGAAGCGTAATTGGCTGGTTAAAAACGTCAATGATCTTGCGGCTATTATTCATGAAGCTTTTTCTCTTGCTCAATCAGGTCGTCCTGGACCGGTTTTGATTGATATTCCTAAGGATGTTCAATTTGCTTCAGGAATTTATAGAGCACCTCAAGCGCCGACATTTATGCGTTCTTATTCAAAGCCGAAAGGGAATGCGCAGGCTATTGAAGAGGCTGTTTCTCTCTTAGTAGAAGCAAAGCGTCCTGTTATTTATTCTGGTGGTGGTGTTATTTCATCGGGGATGGAAGCTGTAAAGCTTTTGCGCGATTTAGTTCAACTGGGTGATTTTCCGATTACGTCAACACTCATGGGGCTTGGTGCTTATCCCGCTTCTGGCAAAAATTGGCTTGGAATGCTTGGGATGCATGGAACCTATGAGGCTAATATGGCCATGCATGATTGTGATGTTATGTTAGCTGTTGGAGCACGATTTGATGATCGTATCACAGGGCGATTGGATGCATTTGCACCTCATGCGCGTATTATCCATATTGATATTGATCCTTCTTCTATTAATAAGATCGTAAAAGTGAAAGTTCCACTTATTGGCGATGTGGCTTGTGTTTTAGGAGATATGACGCAACTCTTAAAGATACAGAAACCAGCGTTTAACAGTGAAGTCCGTGAGGCGTGGTGGACGCAAATTAATCGTTGGAGATCACGTAATTCATTGGCATATATGGAAAAAAAAGATGTTATCATGCCACAATATGCTCTTGAACGGCTTTATGCACTGACCAAAGATGCGAATGCTTATATCACAACGGATGTCGGACAGCATCAGATGTGGGCAGCACAGTATTATCATTTTGATGAACCAAAACATTGGATGACTTCTGGTGGTCTTGGAACGATGGGGTATGGTCTTCCGGCGGCTATCGGTGTTCAAATAGCCCATCCTGATGCGCTTGTTGTGTGTATTTCTGGTGATGCCTCCATTCAGATGAATATTCAAGAACTTGCAACAGCTATTCAGCATGACACACCTGTAAAAATTTTCATTTTAAATAATCAGTATATGGGGATGGTTCGCCAGTGGCAGCAATTGCTACATGGTAATCGTCTTTCTCATTCTTATACGGAATCTATGCCTGACTTTGTGAAATTAGCACAAGCTTATGGAGCCGTGGGAATTCATTGTTCAAAACCCGATGAACTTGATAATAAAATTCAGCAGATGATTGACTGTGATAAGCCTGTTCTTTTTGATTGTCGTGTTTATCATTTAGAAAACTGTTTTCCTATGATCCCATCGGGATGTGCTCATAATGAGATGTTATTACCCGATGAGGCAAGCGAGGAAGCTGTTGCAAATGCTGTTTCTTCCGAGGGAAAGATTCTTGTATAAAATGAATATGTTAACAAAATAGTAAAGGATGGTGATGAAGTCTTTAAAGTCTTCATCTCTGTCTCTTCTTTGTGGAGAGTTCCTATTATCCTTAGAACTCATTTTATGATTTTCATTCTTTGTTTAAAGACATTCTTTGTTTAAAGACATGGGGTGTATTATTATTTGTTCATCTAAAAAATGTTATAAGTCGTGTGCCCAATTATGTTTGAATTTATTTGTACGCGATGTTTGTTTTTTTAATTCATATGTTCACATTAATAGCTATTTCGTTGCATTTTTTAGATAATACATTGAATTGTCTCTTATAAATTAATTATGTTGTCTCATATATGAAAGATTCCATTGTGCAAAAAAAAGCCACCGTGCTTGAAGGGTGCGACCATGAAAACCGTCATGCCTATGAAAACAATAGAAAAGTTTGTCACTATGTTTTGGTTTCGCATTATGAAATTGCTCCAAATCGCTCTTTCAAAGGCTTGATAGGAGAATCCCCCTAGCGGCTTGAAAGGAAGGGCAAAAATAACAAAGATAAATGCAGCCATAGAAAATCAATTAGCCACCATAGCTTATAATCAGGTAGTAATCTCACCTGATTATGCGGGGGAGATCTATACATATGAGATGTGTAGTCAATATATATATAAACTGGAATAATACTCAACATCGTATCATTATCAGGACATTAACATTGAAAATCAAATACTCTTTCTTTTATTTGTTTTACATATCTATGATTCCATAAATCTGCAGACACAAACACTCTTTGAATCCACCGCATTGAATTTTCATAACTATCAAATGATCCAAAAAATTTACCTCCAGAGTGTAGAGCCATTCTGTTATCAATGTATAATAATCTTCCTAGTTGTACGTCAATTCCAAAAGATACAGTCTTCATAGCTTCATAAAAATGATTTAAAGCTTCCTTAGCTTTTTTTGACTGTGGCTCTAACATGCTCGGATAAAAAACAGCGCTGATATCTTGGAATTCACCGTCCTCTTGAACTAGGAGGCACTTTACTTGCAGAGGTTACCCAATTTTCTCCATCTATAGGGAACATTAATTATATATAAATTATCCCTTAAGCTCCTCAAATCCTCCTCACTTAAAAGTTTTAAAGCTAGGCGCGCATCAGATATTCTCGTTAACGGGCCATCAACATCATTGTGAACACCAGAAAAATATCCCTTTAGGAGATAAATTTAAACCCGTTATAAATTTTAGTGCAGCATTTTCTATATGAAAATCTAACTCAACTTCAGATCCTAATCCTGTATAATCTTTTTTATTATCTTCTAAAGGAACTAGGTTATTTACTATATGTTCGCCTTCAAACTTAATTAAATAAGGCTCTCCGATCAATAAAGAAAACATCATAATTAAATTTTCGCTAATATAGCCATTTTTACAAGACGCATCTAAATTATAAGGATTAGGTGACGTATTAATTTGTTTATCAATAGGAAGGTTTTCAAAGATTACATGGTCTAGGGGTAATAGCCCCCTTTTGATTCATAAGAATTGTCAATATTCTATGTGGTAGCAGCGAAAATGCTATTTTTTAGTTCAACCGAATATTCAATACCACCCGTATGGATCATAAATAACATGGTCTAAAGCTTCTCAAAGTTTGTCTCTTTCGATATTGCTCAATTCAAAAGTATTTTCATTTATCATTATAATTTCCTCTCCAATTATATTTCCCTATTTTTTTTATTAAAAAAAGTGAAAAAACAATCATTAAAATTAAAATCAGCCATGTTAGTAAATAAGTGTTTGTAAAATCTTGGATTAATCCAAATAATGGTGGAGCAGTAATAATTGCGATTTGATTTACAGACATTGCTAACCCCAGAGAAAAACCAACGCTTTCTTTCGGCGAAGAGTCTACAATATAAGCAACCCAAGGGCCATACCATCCTAATCCAAAAAAACCTAACCAAGCAGATAAAATAGTTAAATAAATTATCGATCCACTCATGCCCAAAATTAATATTAAAAATCCAAAAACGATTGCAATCATGCAAAACAAGACAGGAAAAAATCGTCCTTTTCTACAATGATCACTCCACGCTGCTAAAATAATTCTTCCTAAGGCACCAGAAGCCTGTGAAACAAAAAACAAAAAAGCACTTTTATCTAAAGACAGGTGATAGATTCTATAAAAATAAATCGTTATAAAAATGGTTAAAACATATTGAACTATCACAAGTGAAACGCCTGAAAAAATGATATTCTTCATATGCGGTGCAGCCAACATCGCAAGACGAGACCTTACATTTGCATAGAACGAAACTTTTGTCTTGCTTTCTGTAACGATAGCTACAACTTTTGCTGGTGAGTGATAAAAAATAATAAATATACATCCACCTAAAAAAGAAACGATGGCACCGACCAAAAACGCACCTTGTATGCCATAGACAAGCGCACTAGCAGGAAGAACTATCCCAGCTAATGCACCACCTAATGGTAGTCCCGCCTGCCTTATTCCCATTGCAAATCCGCGCTGCGATTGTGGAAACCATGAAGAAACAGATTTAGCACCACCGGGTTGAGCAGAACTATAAAATCCCCCTACAATTAGCAAACAAACCAAAAGGGAAATATAGTTATTTGCGATTGCTCCCAACAAAAGAGCGACAGAAACGCCGATCGCGCCAACTCCAACAATATAGCGCTCGTTAAACTTGTCTAGTAATTCGCCAGCTACAAGTAACCCAATAATAGGTAGGAACTGCGCTGCTGAAGACAGCAAACCTATCTGAGAGTCACTAAGCAAGAAATCCTTCTTAAAAAATTCAGCTAAAGGACCAATCCCTTGAACAAAGAAGCAAGCTGATGCTTGAGCGATAGTGGCAACAAGCAATATAATCCATCTATAATAATTTTTTTCTATAAATTTATTATTGCTCACTATGCCCCCTCCAATTAAAGTGTATTCCAATAAAGTGGCCTTTTTTTTAATAATGCTTGCAACAATAAATTAGGTATTTTATGCTGATTACATAAAAATCTGTCAATACGATTGGTCTTAATATGAAAGCTAAGGAATATGCTTAATTTAAGGAAATAAGCTATTATGTGTCGTGCAAATTTGATAGGCTAGCGATATAAGATAAATTTTACAAACATTGGCTCATCCGGCATTAAGCGCTCTTTATAAAAGAAGCTATATTTTTGCAAGCTTTTTCAAAATAATTCTCAAAGCTTTCTTCAGTCACATAGCCCAGATGCGGTGTGCAAAGAACTCTATCTGATTGCAATAATTTGCTCTCATATACCGGCTCGCTGTCATAAACATCCAGTGCAAAGTAAGTTGAATTTTCCAAACTTAGTATTTTTTCTATCGCCCCTTTTTCAACCAAAGCTGAACGCGCTGTGTTGACAAAAATAGCATGAGGTTTCATGCTCAATAGATCATTTAATTGAATGATTTCTCTGGTTTTATCGCTTAAACGTAAATGGATGGATATAATGTCAGGACGTGTAAAAAATTCATCTTTTGAATGCGTAAAATGATAACCTAAATTTTTTGCTTCTTGCGTTGAACGTTCGCTCCCATAAACCAAAATGGACATACCAAAAGCTTGAGCATATTGAGCAACCATTTTACCAATACGCCCAAACCCGAATATTCCAAGAGTAGCCCCTTTCATTTGGTTGCCAAATGTTGTTTGCCATCGTCCTTTTTTCATATCAGATACAGATTTACAGAGTTTTCTACGCGCAGACATAATTAAGAGCCACGCAAATTCAGCAGCAGAAGTTGGATCTCCACCACCGTCTAATATTTTAATTCCTAAGTCTCTACAAGCTTCTATATCAATATGTGAACCTATAGGGCCTGTTTGGCAGATTAATTTTAAATTTGGCAGTTTCAGGAGAAGATTTCTATCAACTATAGTCCGCTCTCTGATTAAGATAAGAATATCTATCTCTTTGAGCTTATCTTCTAAATCACATTCTTTAGCTAAATTATTTATAACCAGCACTTCATGCGATTTCATTAATTTTGTAATAGATTGTAATTTTAGGGTGGCTTTTTGATAGTCATCTGGAATTAATATTTTCAATTTAAATCTCCCGTTTCATTCATCAATATTGGAGCTCATTATTTCATTTCTAAAACAATCAAAAAGCAATCTCGTCGCTGATATTTTGACATAACGCCAAGCCTATTAACAAATTATACCCCTTGATTTCATTGTTATTTTTAGCAATAAGAATATCATTAATCAGTTAGTTTTTATAAACTTTAACACATTGCGACAAAAAGTTTGACTCAGTAGATGGAGAATTGCACTTTTCTCATATTTTAGAGGACGGACCTGAAGTGCTACGCTGGACTGAAACCCATGTCCCAGTTTTCTTATAATAGACTACCAAGAAGGCCATACTTACGAACCAGATTTTATTGTCGAAACAGAAAAAGCTACATATTTGTGCGAGATAAAGCGTGCTTCATATAAGCGTGATGTTTCTCTTTGTTCGTTGAGATATAACTTATTTGTAGCATGAAGAGTAAATTTATTAAAATCATGATAAGAGGGAGATAGGAACTTTATAGGTGTATCATCATAGGATTAAGTCGTTTTGTTGAGAGCTATTTCTATTTTTGCTAAAAGGTGTTTGATATATTTAATTATTATTTCGTAATAGTGGATGTACTTTATTTTTATGTGCAAGAAAGCTGAGTGATTGTGTAAAATAGTATTCATAAAATTACATTATTCTTATCCTGTTAAGGACATTTTTTCTAGCGAGGGTTTTGCAATTGCAATGCTCTCTCATTCTAAATTTTGGTTAGAAAAAGCGTATATAGGTATTATTTTAAATTTAAGATATGTATATTTCATTGTTGGTGTTACTGTTGTAAAAAATGATATTTTACTTGATAAGTATAAGGTGTTACCAAGAAGATCGATGTATAGATAAAATTTAGATTTTTACAATATCTTGAAAAAGTAATGGGTAAATAATTGATAATTGTGCTACGAAAGTTGTTAGATGGGCGTGTGTCAGCAATTCTTAATAAAAAAGTTTTTCTTGATAGTCGGTTTTTTTCAAAATACTGCTCTTTTTATGCAAATCTTATGTTGGTAAGCTATGCAATTTTCACCGGAACAGGATAATGCATTGAAGGCTGTTGCTGCGTGGTTGAAAGAGGGGCGTTCTCCACTTTTTCGCCTCTTTGGCTATGCGGGGACGGGTAAGACAACGCTGGCACGCTATTTTGCAGAAACAGTTGATGGTTCTGTTCAGTTTGCGGCGTTTACAGGCAAAGCGGCACAGGTTTTGCGCTCTAAAGGCGCCAGTAATGCTTGTACTATTCATTCGTTGATTTATTGTCCACGTGGGGAAGAAGAAGTTTCCGATGAAGTTACGGGAAAAAAGTCTATTGCTCCAACATTTACATTAAATCGGAGGAGTGCGGCTGCACAAGCTAAGCTCATTATTGTTGATGAATGTTCGATGGTAGATGAGAAATTGGCACGTGATTTAATGAGCTTTCGGACGCCAATTCTTGTTCTTGGTGATCCAGGTCAATTGCCTCCTATATCAGGTGGAGGATTTTTTTCTAATGGAGAACCAGATTTTCTTCTTTCAGAAATTCATCGGCAAGCGCGGGATAATCCGATTATACGTCTTGCTATGGATGTGCGTGAAGGACGCAATATTGCTTATGGTGACTATGGAGAAGCTCGCGTTGTTACACGTAAAGAGGTCAATCAACAATTGGTTTTGGATGCTGATCAGGTATTGGTAGGGGTTAATCGTACGCGCTACCTTTATAATCAGCGTTTGCGTGTGTTAAAAGGATTTACAGCAGATTATCCACAAGCAGGAGACAAGCTTGTGTGCTTGCGAAATGATCCTACTAAAGGTTTGTTGAATGGCTCTTTATGGAAGGTGATGACTTCACAGAAGGAAACAGTTAAACCAAGTATTAATCTTCTTGTTAAACCAGAAGAAAGTGAGCGTGGGGTAGCAAAGATTAAACTGTTAAAAGCAGCGTTTGAAAACCCTGATCAAGAAATTTCATGGCAATTAAAAAAGCGATATGATGATTTTGATTATGGGTATGCATTAACGGTTCATAAAGCGCAAGGTTCTCAATGGAATAACGTCGTTTTGTTTGATGAAAGTTTTGCATTTCGTGATATGTATGCGCGCTGGCTTTATACGGGAATTACGCGCGCAGCAGAACGTTTAATGATTGTTCGATAGAAAAAAATATGTATATTATCTAAGTTTCAGATGGAAAATGCCTTTTTTCTATCTTGTTACACACTACAGAAAAATGGAAATGGGCATGGCGGTAAAACTTTCGGTTAATCTTAATGCTGTTGCTGTTTTGCGTAATCGACGTAATCTTCCGTGGCCAAGTATCACGAATATTGGGCATATAGCGCTTGCTGCTGGAGCAGCAGGTTTGACTGTTCATCCACGCCCTGATGAAAGGCATATTCGTTTTGCAGATTTGCCAGATATATACTGTTTAATCAAGAACAATTTTCCTACAGCTGAGTTTAATATTGAAGGCTATCCCAGTGATCAATTTTTGGATATAGCAGAAAAGTATGCTGATCAGATTACCCTTGTTCCTGATGATCCAGCGCAGTCAACGTCTGATCATGGTTGGAATTTTGCTCATGATGCAGAATTTTTAACACCTATTATTCAGCATTTGAAAAAAAGAAAGATTCGTGTATCACTTTTTGCTAATCCTACGATCGATGGTCTTGATATTGCTAAAGCAATAGGGGCTGATCGTGTGGAATTTTATACTGGACCTTATGGGGGGGCATTTCAGGATAAGATAAAACAGGATCAAGAGCTCAATAAACTTGTTTTAGCAGCAAAAAAAGCCAAAGAACTGCAATTAGGTATCAATGCAGGTCACGATTTGACGATTGCTAATCTTCCTGCTCTTGTCAAAAACATTCCTTGGCTTGATGAAGTTTCTATTGGCCATGGGCTCATTGCCGATGCATTAGAGTATGGAATGCGTGATACTGTTCAGCGTTTTATCCGGTTATTATCGTAATCTTTTTCTCTCTATGAAATTGAAAGAGAAATTTTTATAAAGCTCTGCCAATTTATCTTAAAAAAATAATATATGTTTAGATAAATAGCACTATTAGCGTGCATTATAAATATTCTATTGTTGCTCTGTTTATTGGTTGCTTTCTATCTTTTGTTTTTGAGTGTATGAGATGTTTTTTATTTGTACTATCTCTATTAGGGAGAAAAAATAGGGGTTGGAAAGTATTTTCCTTGTAAAGGAATGCGTAGGATTTTTATGGATCAATACACAAATTTTCTTGATGTTTGAGCTCATTTTACGGGTTATCTGTAAATAGTATAATGTAAAATCTCTATGGATGATATGAAGTCTATTGCTATCATCATTTTATTGGCTAATTCAATGTTGTGGCAGTTTTTGGCATATAAGGGTTTTGATGATTTCATCATGAACAGATTTAAAATCAGAAAATGCTTTTTATGAATAGGCTTAATGCAATAAGAGCTGTCAAATAGAATGATGATATCGACTTGTAGCTTTATGAAGTAAAGAGAGTGGTGTGCAATAAATCTTTTAGGCGATTATAGGGGACTTTTGAAAAGGGCTCGAGCACATTAAAAGTTTTTTATAAGACGCCATAAATGAATAACATAATGTCAGTATGGGGGTGTTCTTTTTCGCGTGAGAAGCGCTGATATTAAAGAATGTAAAAAGTAAAAACGTCCTCTCTATTATTCTAAAGATATTTTTGTATATGCTTTTAAAAATTGTATTAAAACAATACTTGTTATTTTGTAATTTTTCTTGCTATCCGTATTGATTTGGTTCATGTTAAAAGTTGTATATTGTATCTTAATTTTTAGAATATAGTGTTTTGTTGCACGATAGAAGAGTAAAATATTAGAAAATATATTTTCTTTAAAAATCTTGTTTTGTGTAATTATTGTTTTTGTGGAATAGCAGTTGAAGTTGATGTGGGGATCCGTATATGTTTTGGGAATGTTTGGGGACTACAGTTTTTTTTATGCAATATGTAAACTTTAAAAATTATTCAATTGCTATGTTCTTATAAGCGGTGTTTTTTGTCTTTATAAGTGTGTGATGCACTGAAGATAATGTTTCTTATTTAATAAAAATAATCTGAAATCCAGTTTAAATAGAAAAAGAAGGAAGTTTTTTATGCGTGTTTATTATGATCGTGATGCGGATGTTAATCTTATTAAAGGGAAAAAAGTAGCCATTGTTGGTTATGGTTCTCAAGGGCGTGCGCACGCTTTAAATTTGAAAGATTCCGGTGTTAAAAATGTGCAAATAGCTTTGCGTTCAGGGTCGGAAACAGTTAAGAAGGCTATGGCCGATGGTTTTGAAGTGGTGAGTGTTGCGGAAGCTGCAAAATGGGCAGATCTCATCATGATGGCAACACCAGATGAATTGCAAGCTGATATTTATAAAGAGCATATTCATGATCATTTACGTGATGGGGCAGTGATTGCTTTTGCGCATGGTTTGAGCATTCATTTCGGCTTAATTGAACCTAAAAAAACAGTTGATGTTGTGATGATTGCTCCTAAAGGTCCAGGTCATACAGTGCGCAATGAATACCAACTTGGTCGTGGTGTTCCTTGCTTAATAGCGGTGGCACAAGATGCTTCAGGACATGCTCATAATGTAGCATTGTCTTATGCATGTGGTCTTGGTGGTGGACGTGCTGGGGTGATTGAAACAACATTTAAAGAAGAGTGCGAAACTGATCTTTTTGGTGAACAAGCGGTTCTCTGTGGAGGTCTTGTTGAACTGATTCGAGCAGGTTATGAAACATTAACACAAGCAGGTTATGCACCGGAAATGGCTTATTTCGAGTGTTTACATGAAGTTAAACTGATTGTTGATCTCATGTATGAAGGGGGCATTGCAAATATGAATTATTCGATTTCCAATACGGCTGAATGGGGCGAATATATGTCTGGTCCACGCGTGATTACTGATGAAACAAAAGCAGAAATGAAGCGTATTTTGAAGGATATTCAGACAGGTAAATTTACGTCAAATTGGATTCAAGAGTATAAAGCTGGTGCAGCTCATTTTAAAGGCATGCGGCGTTTAAATGATAATCATCCTATTGAAGAAGTTGGTAAAAAACTTCGTTCTATGATGCCTTGGATAAAGTCTAACGCTTTGGTTGATAAAGAGCGTAATTGAAGTTTCTAAAGAGATATTTTGTTAATAGCTTTTATAATTTTATAGATAAATATCAAAAAAGGGTAACTTTAGTTACCCTTTTTTATATGTTTTTTGCAACATAAGCTTTATTTTTTAATTTTTTGCATAATTCTTTCTTCCAAAAAGAAAGTATACAATTCCTAAAAATATGAACCACGCTGGAGTGTATTTTAAAGCTATGGCAGTATCAGATTCTAATGATAATAAATAAATAATGAATGCAAAGAAAATAAGAAGCGCCCAACACATAACAACACCTCCTGGCATTTTATAAGGAGAGACAGTATGCTGGAGAGGACGATTACGACGATAGACGATATAGCTGATCAAAATGATAGACCATACAAATATAAACAAAATTGCGGCAATCGTCGTAACAATTGTAAAAGCAGCTATGAGGGTTTGAGATAACGATACAACTGCATAACCAAATAAGATGCATAAACATGAAAAGAATAATGCGTTGGCTGGAACGTGGTTACGAGAAAGTTTTCCTAAAAATTTAGGAGCACCTTTTTGTGTTGCTAGCCCATATATCATACGGCTGGTAGAAAAAATTCCACTATTTGCTGAAGATGCGGCAGCTGTGAGGACAACAAAGTTCATCAAACCAGCAGCAGTTGGAATACCAATAAGTGCATACATTGTTACAAATGGGCTTTTTTCTGGACTGATTTGATCCCACGGCGTCACAGACATAATCACAAGAAGAGAGAATATATAAAAGAATACAATGCGGATTGGTATTGAATTAACAGCCTGTGGTAAAGCTTTTTGAGGCTCTTGTACTTCAGCAGCAGCTGTTCCAGCGAGTTCAATGCCAACAAAAGCAAAAATAACAATTTGGAATCCAGCAAAAAAGCCTGTAATTCCTCGCGGAAAAATATTTCCACCATTCCATATATGGCTAAGAGAAGCAACCGTGCCGTTTGGAGAGACAAAACCGGTAAAGATCATATAAAATCCTACAACAATTAAGACTAGAATTGCTACGATTTTGATAAAACCAAACCAAAACTCAAGTTCGCCAAATAGTTTTACGGCGACGAGGTTAAGAATTAAAAAGGACATTAGACCAATTATAACAGGAATCCACGAATTGAGTTCAGGCCACCAAAAGTGTGTATAAGTGACAATAGCAATAATTTCAGCAGTTCCGGTGACAATCCAACACAACCAATATGTCCAGCCGATAAAGAATCCGGCACACGGACCTAGAAGATCGGTTGAGAAGTCAATAAAAGATCGATATTGTGTATTAGAAAGCAATAACTCTCCCATAGCACGCATGACAAAGTATAGAGCACAACCAATAATTGCATAAACGAGTAGAATTGAGGGGCCTGCTACACTGATTGTTTTTCCTGATCCCATGAAGAGACCTGTTCCAATCGCTCCACCAAGGGCTATAAGTTGTATGTGTCGGTTATGTAGTCCACGTTGCAATTTCTTCTTAGGTTTTTTTTCTAAATTTTGTTTGTTCATTTTTGGGAATTTCCCCTTAGTTACGTTTAAATAAAAATTATCCTAAAAAAGGTAATCTCTTCTATCGGAACACGCTATGGTTAAGGAGTAAAGGAATTTTTTTCTATGACTATATGTGAACAAAGAAAAAACATTATAAATTAATGGAATAACTATTTTATACATAAGAAATAAAATATAAATTATATTATATTTTTTATGTTTTATACATATATTATAAACATAATATATTATATTATATACAATAAATAGAAAAATATTTTCATAGAATCTTTTTTTATTGTAGATAGCTATTAAGATATATTCTGTTTAGAGCTGTATTTTTAATTTTGCTAAAAAATTGAATATAAATTTTTGGGGGGCGATTTTAGATAAAATTTCATGTTTAATTAGTAAACAATATCAGTGAAGTTTATAGAGAATTCTTCACAGAATAGCGCATTTCTTATCCTATAATGCAGTAAAATACTGTTGTTTAGAGTAGTGATATAAAGCATATAAAATTTTACACATTAAGTATTTTTAGAATGTGTGGTGAGTATTTAGGGTAGGGCTAGCCCATAGAGCTTTATGTAGGTGAATCATATAAGTGGTCAGTAGGCATCTCTCTTAACAAAGTCGGATTGTTTACAAACCCAAACTTGCGAGGAATCCTCGCCTTTTGAGGTATGAAGGAGGAGGTTAAGTAGAAAAAGGGTAACCTTTAGTTACCCCTTTTTGAGATGTTTTGTATAGATTTTATTTGTTCTTTGGAGCGATTTTTTTTCTTATAAATATAAAATACATTATACCTAGGAAAATAAACCAAAAGATACTGTATTTTAAAGCTGTTAGGGTATCATGTTCTAATGTCAATAAATAGAGCATGAAAGCAAAAAAGACTAACACGATCCCGCACATAATGACACCTCCCGGCATTTTGTAGACGGATTCAGCATGTAGATGAGGGTGATTGCGACGATACACAATATAGCTAATCAAAATGACGGACCATACGAATAAAAATGCAATCGCTGAAATGCTCGTCACAATTGTAAAAGCACTTATGATGCTTGGGGATGATGATGCAATTGTGTATCCTACTAAAATACATAGGCAGGAAAAGAACAGAGCATTGGCTGGAACATGGTATTTGGAAAGCTTCCCTAAAATTGGAGGAGCACCTTTTTGTGTTGCAAGCCCATATATCATGCGGCTAGTCGAAAAAATACCACTATTTGCTGAAGAGGCAGCCGAGGTGAGAACAACAAAATTGACCAAACCAGCAGCTATTGGAATGCCTGCAAGCCAAAACATGGCGACAAAGGGACTTTTTTCTGGAACAATTTGATTCCAAGGTGTAACGGACATAATCACAGCAAGAGAAAGGATGTAAAAGAGCACAATACGTACCGGTATTGCATTAATTGCTTTAGGGAGAACTTTTTTAGGTTCTTTAACTTCAGCTGCCGTTGTTCCCGCAATTTCTATACCAACAAAAGAAAAAATGGCGATTTGAAATCCAGCAAAAAAACCTGTAATTCCTCGCGGGAAGATATTTCCATCGTTCCATACATGGTTAAGAGAGGCAACAGTACCATTTGGAGAGGTAAAGCCTGTAGCGATCATATAAAATCCAACAATAACTAATGCCAAAATTGCTACGACTTTGATAAGACCAAACCAGAATTCAAGTTCACCGAAAAATTTTACGGCAAGGAGGTTAAGGATTAAAAAGAAACCAATGCAAGCAAAAACAACAATCCATGGATTAAGTGTTGGCCACCAGAAATGCATATAGTTAATGATAGCAATAATATCTGCAGCCCCAGTCACAACCCAGCTTAACCAATAGTTCCAGCCCACAAAGAAAGCGATTCCCGGTCCTAGCATATCGGTTGAAAAATCAATAAGGGATCGGTATTGTGGATTAGACAGCAATAATTCTCCCATAGCACGCATTACAAAGTATAGGGCACATCCAATAATAGCATAAACGAGTATGATGGAAGGGCCTGCTACACTAATTGTTTTTCCTGATCCCATGAAGAGACCTGTTCCAATAGCTCCACCGAGGGCGATAAGTTGTACGTGACGGTTATCTAGGCCACGTTGTAGTTTCATCTGAGGACCATCTTTTAAATTTTGTTTACAGTTCATTTTTTGGGGGTTCCCTTTAATTATTTTGAGATTAAATTACACTGAAAATGCATCATTCTGTATCGAAGCATGATATAAATGAGGTGTAAAGAAAAAAAACGTTTTTTATGATTTTGTGTGGATAAAGACAAGAATATGGTTTTGAAAAAAGAGGATGTTTTCCTCTTAAATAACGTAGCAGATATTTGAATAGGGAGTTTTTAATTGTTATTATTCATAATGGTGAGAGTTTTAATTTTGGCTCAAATAGCGCTCAAGAGTTCTCATCTTAGTTTAAGAAACAGTTCTTAATGATAGAAAATTAAAATTATTTTTAAAATCACTTTTTTGTTTCATGAAAAGAGGAATATCATAGCTTATTTCTTCTAAAGTGATGAATAAGGATTTTGTTTAGATATTGATAACATTTTATAAAAGGTTGCGAGAAATTCACATCGTTTACACAAAAATCCTTGAGACTATGATAAAGAAATGCAGCGCAATTCAGTTATACAAAGAAAAAAACTGGGGATTGTATAAGCTCTGTTAGAGGTTGAGCTATTCATCGTGAGAGACAGAATCAGAAAAAGATTGCTCTATGTAGCTTTGCAATTTGTTATCAAAAGATAAAACTATCCAAAGACAATGAAAAAAGAAAACAGAGATAAAACTGTTCCTGTTGCTATATTAATCGCACCTTTTATACGCTGCTTTTTTAGAGCGGAGCTGGCAAATGATATAAAAATGGTCATTAAAGTAAACCATGCAAAGATATTGAAAGAATGTATTGTGACAAGTTCAAAGCCTTTTTTAATTCCACCGCCAGAAGACAAAAATTTCGGGAAGGCCGCTATGTAAAATATTGATACTTTGGGATTTAGTATTTGTGTCAAAAAACCGTCCATATAGCTGGTGAAAAGTTTTGTTTTACCAATAGCACTCTTTTCATTCGTTGAACTTCTTTCTTTTGAATTTAAGCTGTGTATCCCAGATTTAATCGATTTAAAGCCCATGTATAATAAAGTGCTGCCACCCATGAGTTTTACTAAAAGAAACAGCGTTTTGTTGTTGAGAATGAGCGCTGATACACCTAGTATGGAAAATGCCCTATGCACATATGTTGCTGTACACAATCCTAAAACGTTTACAAATGCGTTCTTTTTTCCTAATCTTGTTGCATTATCGATGATAAGGGCCATATTCGGCCCCGGTGAGATGACTAAAAAAAATGAAACAATGAAAAAGGTCAGTATTTGATGATTCATTTTACCTTTAGCTCTGAAATTAATTGATCTTTGAGATATAATTCTATTCTGTCAAACTGAGAAAGTTTTCCTACACCCTGTGGAGTACCTGTGTATATGAGATCACCACGTCTTAGCTGAATGTAGTGACTCAAAAATGATATTATCTTCTCAAAGCTAAAGATCATATTTTTCGTATCGCCAACTTGTCTTGTTTCGCCATTCAGCTTCATTGCAAAGGTTATTGGGTTGTTTATTTTTTCCTTGTTTATGAAGTCAGAGACGTATGCGGCGCCTTTAAATCCTTTAGATAAAAGCCAAGGAAGCTTTTTTTCTTTCAGTTTTGTTTGCAAATCACGCGCTGTGAGATCAAGACCTATTGCTATGGCATCATAGCATTCTTCTGCTTCTGCCTCCGTGACCATGAAAGCATCCTTTGAGATTTTGAGCACAATTTCAGTTTCAAAATGTATTTCTTTGGAAAAGTCAGGGAGATAAATTTCATTGTCTAAAACGAGTGAACTGTTTGGCTTGCTAAAGATAACGGGTTCATCTTCAATAACATTGCCTAGTTCATGAACATGTTCAACATAATTGCGTCCAACACAGTAAATGTCATTTATCATAGGAGCCCTCCAAATTTTTTATTTTTTCTTTGTATAGGCAAGAGAGAACTTTGCAAACAACATTTTTTCTTATCTCGTGCTGTGCGTTTTCTGAACAAAAGGCATTGTGTGGGTTGATAATTAACCATGATGACAGCCTTTGGCATTATCTCTCTTTTGAAGAGTGCCCAATCTTACAGTCTTTGAGAGACAAGAAACACTGCTTTCATTTTGGTTGCTAATCGCGTGAAATTCCTTCAATACTTTAAAGGTGTTTTTGGTCATCTACGCAGCGATCAGTAGGGTCTGAAAACCCTAAAGTTCGATCATAAAATGAGCCCACTCTGTGGGTGTATCGGAATTCTGGGAGATTTTGCTATGTCCAAGTGCGATGAGCACTAAAAGCAAAAAGCTGATTCAAACTCAGTACTTTCAGGCTTCCGGAATATGAATGCGAGGGCGCTTACACCTGCACAAGTCCCCTTGCTTTCCTTTGCGGTATGTTCTGATACATGAATTGGCAAGCATCGTAAAACACAAGATGATGCTGTCGAACTCGATGTTTCAGATCTCTCTCTACCAGCTACCAACTGATGCTCAAAAACTTTGAGAAAAAGCAAATAAAGCCTTAGCACATGCAATGACCGTGGTGTTTGCTACTTACCAATCAATCCAAGTGATTGCGGATGCGCAAAAGGAATGTGATTTATCCGAATTTGATTTGATCATTTGTGATGAAGCACACCGTACGACTGGGGTTGTGTTGGGAACAGATAAACGTGAATCTGAATTTATCAAGGTTCACGATAACAGCATCATTCGGGGTAAAAAACGTCTGTACATGACAGAAACTCCTAAAGTCTTTACGGATAATGCCAAAAAGAAAGCCAATGAGATCAATGCCGTTGTGGCATCCATGGACGAAGAAGAGCTCTATGGAAAAGAGCTTTATTACCTATACATTCTCCAAAGCTGTTAAGAATGAACTTTTAGCTCCTTATAAGATTATTATTTGGGGTGTTGATGAAGAGGAAGTCAGTCAATCCATTCAACATCTGATAACAGATGAGAATTATGAACTTATTCTTGATGATAAAATCAAGATCATAGGCTGTCATCACGCCCTTGCTAAAATAGATCTGAAGGTTGACTTGAGTGATGACCAAAATCTCATGCGTCGGGCTTTGGCTTTTTGTAAAGATATCAATACGTCTAAACGTATCCGCGGTACATTCAATTCTAAAGAAATACAGAAATAATTGTATGATCTTCATAAGGTCCATAAAGAGACTTCGCCTCTTGACTGTAAATTTTCTCATATTGATGGAACACAAAGTGCCAAAGAACGCAATAAAGCCTTTGATTGGCTTAAGGAAGATGCGCAGGAGAATGTCTGCCGTGTGCTCACCAATATAAGATGTCTGTCTGAGGGGGATGTCCCTGCTTTTGATGCGGTTATGTTTTTACATCTCCGTAAAAGTCATGTGGATGTGATACAGGCCGGTGGGGCGTATCATGCGTCGTGCAAGGGGGAAAAAGAGAGGCTATATCATTTTACCCGTTTGGGTATCTGCCGGTGTTTTTGCTCGGGAGATGTGTCCGTTTGATTCTCTGATACATCCTTTAATCCGAGGACGTCCATGTTTTGTACGTTTTTTTCTTTTTGTCATATTTTATCAATCAGAATGGGATAGCATCATTAAGAGATGTGCTATGATCAGCAGCACCTGAAACGCTAGCGTAATTTTGGGTAGTAATGGGTGAAGGGGTAGGGGATGCCGATAGATCTTTCTTTGCATCAAGCAAATACAACTCGCCTTTAAATTGTGGTAAGATAATCTCTGTTGAGTGATGGTCATGCCTATTTTTTTTTTGCCATTTGCGTGTCTGTAATTTGCCTTCTACGTAAATCTTTGAACCTTTGTTTAGATATTGAAGTGCAATTTTTGCCAAATGTGGATTAAAAATCACAACTGAATACCATTCTGTTTTCTCTACTTTTTGATTGGTCCTTTTATCTATATAGCTCTCAGAAGTCGCTATACTAAAATTGACTATTTCTGTAGCAAAATTCATTGTTTTGCTTTTGGGATTAGCACCTAAATAGCCAATTAACATCACTTTATTTAGCATGTTGACACTTACTTTTTTAATAATTTTTTCAATTATTTCAAAATGATATTATTATTTTTCAACATATAAAATTATGTTTTTTATCTTTTGATAAACATAAAGCCACATCATGCAAATGACATGGCTTTCTTTTTACTGTTTAAAAGCATAGTGTCACAAATGCTAGCATTGACCACAAACCTGAGCATCATCAGAAATATAGGAATCATCATAAATCCATGCATTACCACCAACCCAGCAATTCCCTTCGTGATTTAAGTTGCCCTCATGCTCTATAAACCCACCCAAGTCATCCGCCTTTACATTACCAAAGTCTCTTAATGCACGTATGCGATAAATGGTTTGAACTCGATCACTTAAAAGATCTTTCACAGTTTTCATTTCATTTGTTAATTCATATTTTTTTGCAAGATCTTGCTTTTGAAAGGGGGGAATCATTTGCAACAGTAGCAATAATGGAGGTCATTTGATTTTTAACTATAGCGTTCATGCTAGTAATTCTTAACGTAATGGAGTTTTCAATTGACACCCTATAAAGGCACTGGGCGTTGAAAACACGGCATTAAGTTTGTCGCTATACTTTCCCCTAAAAAGGGTCTTGTATGACATAACCACACCCGACAAAATCATTATATGTTCTCACAAGCACAAAAGATAGTCAGTATTTTAAAGACATGGGAGAGGCTGTTTCGTAACCTATCCGCTTAACTCTAAGTATTTCTACACACTTGATACTTTCTTAACAGCATGACTTTGCAATTTTTTTCTTTTTTATACTTACCTAATTGAATATAAATTGCTTTTTCTAGCTTGCTGTCTATAAGTTCATAAGAATGAATGCTTTGTAAAAAATTATAAAATCGGAAATTTTACTATGGCTTTTTAACTGAGTACTGTAGTGCGTAAATGGACATGTTTATTAAATTGCGTGTGCTTAACATAAGAAACAATACACAGACTAAAAAGAGTACTAAAGAGCAATATCTAAGTATCAGTATCCAATGGAAAAGAAAACTTGTGCTCCACGTACTTAGAAATGATAGGCAAAGAGACCGTTTCTTTATAACTACTTGGGAAACTTAAAACGACAAGCGCTAAATTTATTAGCTTTAAGAGGCTGTGCATATACTGTTGTAAATCACGTGTTAATGTCTTCCAACCCATTGTATTGCCGTGTTTGTATTTTGGGTTGCTCTGCAATTCAGAAGGAATATTAGAATTGTATAAAATTGCAAAAATAGTTGTGATTATTACCAAAGAAACAGACGCGAATGTCAAAATACTCTGAATAAAGTCAATTTTTATTCCTAAAAAACGTAAAAATATAAAAGTATACCAAACAAGGCTCTTAGCTTCTTATCTGTAAACATATTGATTTCCTGCGGTTTTCGATAATTTTTTGATCTCTTTATTGATCTCGTCTATAAGAGGTTCATAATTGAGAACGTTTTTTAAGAATAGCACCACCTAAACTCATGCTTTTAATTGTGCTTTGGTACTAAAATCCGCATTCTTAGGTGTTTTGTAATACTGATCAGCATCAAATTTTTCACACTCTCTTGTACCGTTTTCATATTCGTAGAGCTTGTAAAAATACTCCTCTGCCCCATCCCCCATGGTGCATATCCCACTGCTGTTGCAACAAACCTCTTTCGTATGGGCTGTTTACGGTTTTTTAAGAATAGATGTTTTAAAATGAACATGCTTTAATCCTAATTTTACAAATTTGTCTATTTGCCTCAAATTTGACCGTACAGAGCGTTTTATATTATAAATTTTTTATCATAAAATCTTAAATCGCTGTGTACGGTGCCTTTATGTCGATTTAAATGTACATCTAATCACAAAACGATCAGCACTTTTCACTAGTTTGCTAACTTGCAATGTTTTTCACTGTTCCTCCAAGACCATTTAAAATCCCTTCAAGCTTTTGCTTTTCAACCAACGTGAGTGGTCTTGAATTCTGTCTCATTGCCTTTTCTTTCAGCCTTTTTTCACGGGTGTTCAAAACAGCCTTGCGTACAAGATTGGCTTTCGCCAAAAGACTGTTTTCCAAGTGATCTTGTAGCGCATGTCCTTTTGCACACACCGCGTTAATCATTTCTTCTTTTGAGGCATTGCCTTTGTCTGTTGTTACCTTCATTTTTGTAAGCTATTGCTGAAAACGCAAATAGCGCATACCATCGCCTTTAAAACGATAGGATCCAAAATTGACAGTGCCACTTGTTATATTGCTGTTTACACGAGAAATTGTCCATTCTGTCTTGGTATCTAGATCAAGGCAGAGAATGGTTTGTGCTTTGATGATCATGTTCCCCCATTAAGGCTGTTGCGTATTTATATGTGCGCTATGACAGAGCGTGTTGTGGTTGCCTGTTATGAAAAAATGTTTGTGAGAAAATACTTAAAACTACTTTTTGGCCAAATTTTTTACTGCCATTAGAGGAAAAATAATCTTAGAAGCAGTTAATCTTCGAACTGATTCTTCTTGTTTTTGAATTACATCTTTTTGTGTATGTATTATTTTATTTTTTTCATCTATCTCTTTTCTGAGCCTTTGCGTCGTTTTACAAGAGTTATGAAGAGTATAAGCCAACTCCAAATTAGCAATAAAATAGATAACAACTGCTATTACTAAACTCAGATCTATCTCCATTCTATACCTCACTTACTTTTCTTCGTATTATCTTACTCCTGTTAAGAGCGTGAATGATGCTGCTGGTGTTGGAGAAATCTTAGGATTATTGATGAGGCATTTGTTAGATGCAAATGACCTTGAAGAAGAGTTTAAGCATTACAAACCAGTTACAACAGAAGCTAAGCGAATTTTATCGAGCCCTGTTGTGAAAGCTGCTTAACGTTAAAAACATGACTCATTTCCTCATCCTTAAGGATGAGAAAATCAAGATTGACTGCCTCTCCACCCTAAAAGACGAGGAGGAGTTCAAAGTGCTAAAAAGGTACTTCAAAAAGCAGCAATGATTCGTATTTTACCACCATCGTGGTGCCGTCTGATAGCGTTATAATGGAGTTGCGAAAGGTGGTTGAGAAGGTGTTTTGATTTTTGTTGATTTTTAATAAATCATTGGGAAATAAGGGGAATTAAGATATTCTGGTGCGGACGGCGGGACTTGAACCCGCAAGGTCTTTGACCGGCAGATTTTAAGTCTGCTATGTTTACCGTTTTCATCACGTCCGCGATGAGAGTTCTCTCATAAGCTATATCTTTTATTGAATCAAGAATTAATGACAAAAGAAACATTTTTCATTTTTTTAGTAAAATTTTGACTGACAATAGTTTTCTTTATCGCTAGAAAAAGCTTTTATAATGTAAATAAAGCATGAAATGATTAGTGTTATGAGTCAATTTATTCAAGACGTCACAAAAGCTATGGTGGGATTGCATCACGTGTTTGCTGAAACACCACTTCAAAGAAATGATTTTCTTAGTCAAAAGTATGATGCAGAAATTTATTTAAAGCGTGAAGATTTAACACCGGTGCGGTCTTATAAGATTCGTGGTGCTTTCAATTTTGTTTCAGAAATGCTGAGCAGTCTATCACCAGATTCTGCATTTGTTTGTGCTTCAGCAGGGAATCACGCGCAAGGGGTTTCTTTTGTTTGTCGTTATTTTAAACGTAAAGGCGTGATTTTTATGCCTATGACAACGCCACAACAAAAAATTGAGAAAACACGTATTTTTGGTAAAGAATTCATTGATATTCGTTTGATTGGTGAAACATTTGATCAATGTTATGAAGCTGCGCAATCCTTTGTCGTGGAGAGCGGTGGTGTAATGGCTCCACCTTTTGATGATATTCGCATTATTACGGGGCAGGCAACAGTGCTCTGTGAAGCTGCTTTACAATGGAAAAAACTCAATGGAGAAAGTGAGCCAGATTTGATGATTGTGCCGGTAGGGGGGGGTGGTTTGGCAAGTGGAGTGAGCAAGTTTTTACATGAATATGGTTGGAAAACAAAGCTTCGTTTTGTTGAGCCGCAAAGAGCTGCAAGTTTGCTTGCTTGTTTGGAGAGTGGAAAACGCGTCAAGCTTGAAAATATTGACACTTTTGTAGATGGTGCTGCTGTGGCTGAAATTGGTGCGCTAAACTATACAATTCTAAAGAAATTTTCCCCTGATTCTGTCATTACGGTTCCTGAAAATCGTGTTTGTTCTACGATGGTTGAAATGCTTAATGTTGAAGGTGTGGTCCTTGAACCGGCTGGTGCTTTATCGATTGACGCGCTTAACAGTATTCCTCCTCAAGAGTTAAAGGGGAAAAAAATTCTTCTCGTTATTTCAGGAGGTAATTTTGATTTTGAGCGTTTGCCAGAAATTAAAGAGCGTTCTTTACGTTTCCAAGGGTTGAGAAAATATTTTATTTTTAGTTTTCCGCAACATCCTGGTGCATTGCGTCATTTTCTTTCCACATTATCACCAGATGATGATATCGTACGTTTTGAATATCTTAAAAAATCAGCGAGAAACTTTGGTTCTGTATTGGTTGCGATTGAAACAAAAAAATACGGTAATTTTTGTCTTTTAGAGGAAAAATTTCAAGCGTTAGGTTGGCGTTATCGTGATATTACTGATGATCAAACATTATTTGATTTCGTTATTTGAGAAACTGAAATTTTACTAAAACAAGAAGTACAATGATGAAACCTATTTTTTATTTGGTGCTGAGTCTATTTTTCTTTTTGATTGTTAATCAACAGAGTTTAGCATCTCAGCCCACAATAATACAAAAAGCTGAACTTTCAAGAGTTGTTGTTGATGTCAATAATGCTATAAAAAATAGGGATTTTACACCTATTTCTCGTTATATGCCTGAGCGACTTTATAAAGAGATGGCACATCGATTGAATACAACAGAGAGTGCTTTACGTAGTGATTTTCTTCAACAGTTGCATAGGAAATTTGAGGATTTGCCTTCTGGTGCTTATTATTTAGATAAAGAAAATATAGAGTATTTACAAACTGATAACGGTACTTTGTATGCTTTAATTCCAACAGTTCTTGAGATGAAGGATCGCATCATTCGATATAAAACTTTGGCGATTTTTGATAAAACCCAATGGTATTTAATTTATGGCGGTCAAAAAACTTTACAAAATCCAGTTTTTCTCGAGATTTATCCTGATTTTATCAAGGTACATTTACCGATGGACACAATCATCAAAAAGTAAACGATCTAAATATTGTTTTTTTATTCATGATAAATGTATTTCGTAAAGTTCTTGCTTTTTTATCATAATCCAAGGATAATGGGGATGAAGGCATTTAGGCTGGTTTGTTGGCTTTTTGTAAAGTGAAGTTTATACGCCTTTATCTTGATTTCAAGGTGCTCATGAGCTGCGCAAGCTGCTTTTTAAGCGTTGCTTCATTTAAAATGTCAGGGATTTCTCTTGCGCGGATTCTTGAGTGGAGAGTTCAGTTGGTTACTTGTTTTGAGTTCTTCAGCTGAGGAAAGATTGTATTTTGCCTATAAAAGAAGAAAATGTTTTTACAAAGTTAGGTTTGCCTACTCTTTTGATTAAAAATTTACTCATTGCTGGGATGAGTAAACCTAAACCTATACAAGAACAAGCTATTCCAGTAATGTTGAAAGGACACGATATTTTAGGTGTTGCTCAGACAGGTTCTGGAAAAACCTTGGCATTTGGTTTACCTATTTTAAGTCAGATTTTGGCTTTGGGTGATAAACGCTGTCCTAAAACTGCACGCGCTTTGATTTTAGCTCCAACGCGTGAACTTGCTGTCCAGATTGATGAAACGATTCGCACTGTGGCGAAGGGAGCTCATCTTTCAACATGTCTTGTTTTTGGGGGCGTGTCACGTTTAAAACAAATTAAACGTATGGAAGCAGGTGTGGATGTTTTGATAGCGACTCCAGGGCGTTTGAGAGATCTTGTTCGTGAAAAGTGTGTTGATCTTTCCCAATCTCGTTTTTTGATTTTGGATGAAGCAGACCGTATGTTGGATATGGGGTTTATTCATGATGTCAAGCAAATTGCAAAGCTTTTGCATCAAGAGCGTCAGACTGCACTCTTTTCTGCAACAATGCCGAGGGAAATTGCTGTGCTTGCAAAATGTTTACTCAATGATCCTGTTAAAATTGAAGTTGTTCCTCAAGGTACTACGGCTGTAGAGATTTGCCAAAAATTATATTGTGTTCCTACGAATGAAAAAAAGAATGTTTTAAGTAAACTTTTGACAAATCCAGCTTTTAATTCCGTTATTGTTTTTACCCGAACTAAACATGGGGCTGATTCTGTTACACGTAGTTTGGCAAAGATAGGATATTCAGTCGCAACGATTCATGGGAATAAATCACAAGGTGCTCGCCAGTCTGCTTTAAAAGCTTTTCGTGAAAGATCTGTGCAGATCCTTGTGGCAACAGATATTGCTGCACGCGGTATTGATATACCAGGGATAAGCCACGTTATTAATTATGACTTACCAGATGAAGCTGAAAGTTATGTACATCGTATTGGTCGTACAGGACGTAATGGTGCATCTGGTGAAGCACTTACACTTTTTGATGAGAAGATAGAAAGGGAACGGTTGCGTGCTATAGAGCGCTTGATTCGTATGAAATTGGCGGTTGAGTCAGTTCCAGAACAATTTGCAGCGTTTCCAGAAAAGCCAATTTTGCCAGAAAGTAGAGAAAAAGAAAACGATAAGGAACGCCGTTTTAAGAAATCTAAACGTCAAAAACAGTTTTTAGGTCGAAAAGATGATGCCGCACAGTTGCAGCGGAAGAATTCTTCATCTCCAAATGAGAGGCATAAAAAAGCAAAAGCGGTGGCAAAGCGTGCAAAGCCTTTTCGTTTTCGAAAATCAGTTAAGAAGGCAGCCTAGATAAAGTCTTGAAAAAAGATTATGTACTGGAGATTTTTTACTTTTGTTGATTTATTCTCAATTGAAAAGAGGTAAAAAATACTCTTGCCAAAATAAGAAGGTCTTTTAGAGGTTTTCATTTCTAAGAAATGAAAACCTCTAAGTGTTTGGATTATTTAAAAATCTTTTAAAAAGAAATTATTATTGTAGAGGCGATTATTTATTTTCTTTATTTCCATTTTTTAAAATGGGAATGAAAATAGATTTTATTTATATAAAATTATTTTTTAAAAGATGTATTTTATCTTTAATGATAACTTTTAATTTTAAAAATTGATTTCTAATAATAAGCCATTGTTTTATATATAAATAATTCATTATATCGTAAAAATTTTTCATTTTTAAGCTATTTATGTGGATCAATCAAAAGTATTCATTTGTACATTATATGTGAAATTATCGTATAGATAAACATTTGAGAAATAAATAAAATGATTCTTATAAACTCTTTCAAAGGCAAGGGGTATTCCTAAGATTGAGAGTTGGAAAATAGTATGATGGTATGGCTTTTATTATAAATAAAGATGGGATGATTAATCGATTTCATTTTATATCATTTACGGGAGTCATTGTGAAATGGGCTTGGGGGGAATTTAAGAGATATCTCTTTAGAAAAGCGTGTGACTGCATAATACAATAGCAAGAATTCATGATTTCTGAAGGCTTTCTCAGGATTCTTAACAATTTAGCTTGTTACCTTGGTTTTTATTTTAAAACACTATTATTTGAGAAGATATAAAGCCTATAAGACTTTATGTATTAAATGTTTTATGACAGTGGGATGAAATATCCAGGGCAAGGTTGTTTGTAAAGCGTTGAAGTGGTTAGCAGGAGGAACAACCTGTTAGATAAGACGCCGGAATGTTTACAGACTTGTTTGATGTTTTTTGCTTTTAAGATGGGGAGGCGGTTATGTGGGATGTATGGAGATAATATATGCCCTGATTGTTGTTTCTTCCATTTTTCAAAATGATTGCTTCATGAGCAGGTTTTTAAGTTTAATTGCTTTATGGAGTACAAATCATTTTTTCCTTGGACAAAAAATTATATGAGATCTTTTTCATTGCTGATGGAGCTTAATAATTCCTTCTCGTGAAAGAAGCCCTGTTTTATAATGTGCAAATAATTGCAGCGCTCTCTGATAGAGGCGCGGTAGTTTGAAAAAAGTAATCTTAATTTGTGCTATTTTAAAATGAATCAATGGTTTTTTGCGTTCATTGAAAAAAACACATCCCGTAGGATATTGCGTTTCTACTTTATTGTAAAAACCTTATTCCATAGCTTTTATTAACAAATCTCTCACTTTAAAAATATATGGAAAATCAATAAGTTATTTGTGATAGAAAAAATGTGGCTCCCCGGGCCGGATTCGAACCAGCGACCAACCGGTTAACAGCCGGTTGCTCTACCGCTGAGCTACCGGGGAATGGTGCCCAATCATTTAGTTGAAAAGGCTATAGCAAAGCAATACTGATTTGCAAAGGATAAAATTACTTTTTTTAAAAAAATATGATAAATTGTGTAATAAGAGGAAAAAAGGCGAGAGAAGATTTCTACACCTTGACGGATGCGTTGCCTTCCCTTATTGAAACCTTTATGTTTGTTGACGAGGCCTCGTGGCGGAATGGTTACGCAGAGGACTGCAAATCCTTGTATCCCGGTTCGATTCCGGGCGAGGCCTCCAGCCGATTTTAAAAGAAACGGCTTTTAGGGGAGATGAGGTATAGGAAAATAGATTATTTCCCTCTATAGTTGTGAAGACACTTTTTTATGAGAGATCTACAGTTAAAATCTAATTGTTGACTGGAGCATCCTTTTTCGTAACGCTCATAGTTTAAGAGATCATTGTCGCTGTTTTGTTTATTTTTTGTAGGTTAGGAGAAAAGATTCGTTATGGTTGCAGATTTTGCTGAGCTTCGTCGCAAAATGGTTGACAATCAAATTCGTACAGTTGATGTAACGGATTTATCAGTTCTTGAAGCGTTTTTAACGGTATCTCGTGAGGATTTTGTATCGGAAGATATGAAAGTATTGAGTTATCTTGATACCGACATTGTTCTATGTCCAGTACAAGATGGGGTTCCTGCACGCTATTTGATGAAACCTGCATCTCTAGCGAAATTACTACAGCTTGCCGCTGTAAAATCATCAGATGTTGTTTTAGATATTGGTGCAAATAGTGGTTATTGTGCAGCGTTGCTTGCAAAACTTGCAGGGTCTGTGATTGCGTTGGAAAGTAATAAATCTCTTTTTGAACGTGCTCTTGAAGCTTTAGAACGTAATCAATGTGATAATGTGGTTGTCGTTCAGGGGCCATTAGAGAAAGGGTATGCCGTTGAGGGACCTTATGATGTGATTTTCATTGAGGGATCTGTTGATTTTATTCCACAAGGTATCTTTGATCAAATGAAAGACTGTGGACGTCTTGTTGTGGTTGAAGGGTACGGAAATGCTGCTGTTGCACAAATCTATATAAAAGAAGATGGAATCATTTCGACGCGTCGTGCTTTTAACCTCGCTGTAAAGCCTCTTCCTTGTTTTTTAAAAACACCTGGTTTTGTGTTTTAGTGCTTGTTTGTTTTGTGAATAAAAGATAATTTTATAATTTATTTGGGGTTTGTTATTGTGTGTATTGTGTTTAGAGTAAACAAGAAGTTTCAGGTGTGTTTATTACTGGTGTTGAGTATTTTACTATCAGATACTGTTTGTGCTGAAACATTGATGGATGCCTTTTCTAAGGCTTATAAGTATAATGCTAAGTTGAATAGTGAACGTGCAGCTGTGCGTATATCCAGTGATGATGTTGTCATTGCGCGATCAGGGTTATTGCCTCAAGTTGAGGGGGTTGGGAGCTATGGTCGGAATAAGCCTTTTACAGGTCCTTATGTCACTTCTGGATCTATAGGCGTGAGATTAAATCAAAGATTATTTGATGGTTTTATCACGCAAAATATCTTTTCTTCAGCTCAAGTTAAGTTGCAGGCTCAGCGTGAATATCTTCGTAATGTTGAACAAAATACGTTTCTGGAGACAGTGACCGCTTATGCTAATGTCTATCACGCACGTCGTGTTGCCGATCTTCGGAGAGAAAATTTGGCAGCTCTTGAAGAACAAGTTCGTTCCAATAAAGCAAAATTTGATGTGGGTGAAGGAGGGCATGTTGATCTTGCTCAAGCTCAAGCTGCACGTTCCGTGGCTGTTTCAGAGCTGAGTCTTGCTCGTGCTGATGTAAAAGCAGCAGAGGCAGTGTATCGACAAGTTATTGGTTCTGATCCTGAAAAGTTAAAACGCCCACCCGTAGCCAAAGATTTTCCCGTCAACCTTGATATGGCTTACCAAATGAGCGTTGTGATGCATCCAGCAATCCTTTATGCTAAATATTTAGTCGATGCGAGTGTTTACAATGTAAAGGCGAAAGAAGGAGCATTGCTCCCTAAAGTTGATTTTTCTGCAACAGCATCTTATAATCGAATCTACAGCGGTGCTGGAGAGGATGGAGTTTCTAAATCAATAGGATTGTCAGTAAGTGTCCCAATCTTTGAAGGAGGGCGTACCTCTGCGCAAATTCGTCAATCAAGGGAACAGCTTGGACAGGCGCAGCTTCAACTCGATTTGGCGCATAGTAATACTAGGCAAGTACTTACTTCTGCTTGGTTTCAGTTAGAGGGCGCGCGCTCATCTGTTATTGCTTACCGTGAAAGTGTTCGTGCTGCTGAAATTGCTCTGAAAGGCCGTGTTCAAGAAAATCGCGTAGGGCAAGCAACGACGCTGGATGTTTTAAATTCTCGTACTCAATTGATTAATGCTCAGATTGCGCTTGCAATGGCGGAGCGTAATGCTGTTGTGGCAAGCTATAGTGTTCAATCTTCTATTGGTAGATTGACTGCAAATTATTTAGGTTTAAAAACAATTAAATATATCCGATAATGCATAAAAGTATCTCTTTAATCTTAAATTATTTTAGTTTTTAAAAGATTAGTAAATCAATAGTTGAATATGTTTAAAAATAGAACGGTGAGATGTTATTTTTATAAGTGTAGAAAACTGTGTGTAGCGCCCTCTTTATGACAAGCATATTTGAAAATATCGCGGGAGGCATGTTGATCTTATGATTCTTTTGCATACACTGAAAGTATGATTCTATTTGTTGTTGCGTCTTTGAGAGGTTGTAAAGTATGGTACAGAGTTCAAGCGTGTTACGTGAGCCAAGTATGGATGAAATTTTAACATCTATTCGTGAAATAATCGAAGAAAATGCGGTTCAATCTGATCACTTTTTAAATGAAGATGTTGCAGTGAATGCTTCGGAAGGTCGTTCAGAAGCTGCATCAGAGGGTATTTATGATACAACCTTATCGGTTGATGATGCTATGAAAGCTTTAGCTGATCGTATTGGTCTTTCTTCTGAAAATCAAGGGGGGAAGATAACGCAAGAGAAAGAGGATATAGAGGCAGAAAATAATACAGTTGGTATGGATATGCAAAAGATGAAGCTTTCTTCTGAAGAACGGAATTCTGTTTATAAAGCAAAAGAATATGAAGATGAGATAAGGAAATCACAGTCAGAAGCTAGAGGGGATGGTCATGTGGAATTGTCAGCATATTGTATTTCTTCTGCAGAAAAGATTGCAAAGGATGTGTTGCGTCCGGCTATAGCAGAATGGTTACAGTCTAAATTGCCTATTTTGCTGGAAGATATTTTGCGTGAAGAGATTGTGAAAGCGATTAAAAAATCATCTTAATTATTCTTATGTTTTTCATTTTATGAGAATTTTGTTTGCGATTTTGCGAGCTCTCTAGTGAATGGCTGAAAATCACGGGTTTTTGATCGGGATTTGATCATGTATTGTGTTTTTCAGCGGCGTTATGGATGGATAGAATGTTAGAAAAAAACTATGATGCTGCCTCTATAGAGCAACGGGTTGCAAAGAGATGGGAGACTCGTGGGGCTTTTAAAGTGGGAGCTGGTTCTAAAAGCGATGCAGAGCCTTTTTGCGTTATGCTTCCACCTCCTAATGTTACGGGCTCACTTCATATGGGGCACGCGCTCAATACGACAATTCAAGATATAATAGTCAGATTTCAGCGGATGCGTGGCAGAAATGTCTTGTGGCAGCCTGGTATGGATCATGCTGGGATTGCTACACAAATGGTTGTAGAGCGTCAACTTGCAGAACGCCAAGAGCCAACGCGTCAAGAAATGGGGAGAGAAAAGTTTATTGAGCGTATTTGGGAGTGGCGTTATGAAACTGGAGGCGTTATTGCAAACCAGTTGCGTCGCCTTGGGGTTTCATGTGATTGGTCGCGTGAGCGGTTTACAATGGATGAGGGGTTGTCGCAGGCAGTTCGTGAAGTCTTTGTCACGCTTTATAAGCAAGGGTTGATATATAGGGATAAGCGCCTCGTCAATTGGGATCCTAAATTGTTGACAGCTATTTCAGATCTTGAAGTTGAGCAAAAAGAAGTTCAAGGACATTTGTGGCACTTTAGATATCCACTTGAGGGTAAAATTTTTGATCCAAATGATGCGACAACTTTTATAACAGTGGCGACAACACGACCAGAAACAATGCTTGGTGATACAGGAATTGCCGTTAATCCTGAAGATGAGCGTTATAAAAATCTTATCGGTAAAAGTGCTCTTTTGCCACTTGTTGGTCGTAGGTTATTAATTGTTGGTGATACGCATGCTGATCCTGAAGCTGGAAGTGGTGCTGTAAAAATCACACCAGCTCATGACTTTAATGATTTTGAAGTAGGACAGCGTAATCATTTACGCTTGATCAATATTTTTACCCAAAAAGCAGAGATTTTTCTTCGTGAAAATGAAGCATTTTTTGATGGTTTGATTTTATCAGATGAATTAAAAATGTTAGTAGAAAATCTCGATAAATCTGATCGTTTTGTTGCACGCCAGAAGATTGTTTCTTTGATGGAAGAACAGGGATATTTAGCCTCTGTGGACGATCATACCCATATGGTTCCTCATGGAGATCGCAGTGGTGTTCCTATTGAGCCGTTTTTGACAGATCAATGGTATGTTCATGCTGCTGAATTAGCAAAGCCAGCGATAGAGGCTGTTCAACAAGGCAAAACGCGGTTCGTTCCTGATAGCTGGAAAAAGACTTACTTCAATTGGATGGAAAATATTCAACCTTGGTGCATTTCTCGCCAATTGTGGTGGGGACATCAGATTCCTGCTTGGTATGGTCCTGATGGGACGGTTTTTGTTGAAAAAAGTGAAAAAGAGGCTTTAGATTCAGCTTATGCTCATTATGGTGAGGTTGTTGAATTAATTCGTGATCCGGATGTTTTAGATACTTGGTTTTCATCAGCTCTTTGGCCTTTTTCAACATTAGGATGGCCAAATAAAACGACTGAATTATCTACTTTTTACCCAACATCTTTGTCTGTGACAGGATTTGATATTATTTTTTTCTGGGTTGCTCGTATGATGATGATGGGACTTCACTTTATGGGTGACGTTCCTTTTCCAACGGTCTATGTGCACGCTCTTGTTCGGGATCAAAAGGGTGCGAAGATGTCAAAATCAAAGGGAAATATTATTGATCCCTTAGAGCTTATTGATCAATATAGTGCTGATGCGCTTCGGTTTACTTTAGCTATTATGGCAGCACAAGGTCGTGATGTAAAACTTGATGCTTCCCGTATTGCTGGTTATCGTAATTTTGCTACGAAATTGTGGAATGCTACTCGATTTGCACAGATGAATGGTGTGAAGCATGATCCAACTTTTAAGCCAGAACAAGCAAAACTGGCGCTTAATCGTTGGATTTTAACAGAGTTATCTAAAACGATTTCAGCAGTGACGACTGGTATTGAACACTATAAATTTAATGAGTCAGCTGCCACACTTTATCGTTTCATTTGGAATACATTATGTGATTGGTATTTGGAGCTTCTCAAACCTATTTTTCAGGGGGAAAATGAAGATGCTAAAAATGAGGCTCAAGCTTGTACTGCTTGGGTTTTAGATGAAGTTTATAAACTTCTTCATCCTTTTATGCCCCATATGACGGAAGAGTTGTGGTCTCTTACAGAAACGCAAGCCATCAAGCGTGAGGATATGCTCGCATTGACAAAATGGCCAGAGGAAACATTGATAGATGAAGAAGCTGCTGATGATATTAATTGGCTTATTGATGTCGTTACAGGGATTCGGTCTGTACGTTTTGAAATGAATATTCCAGTGGCTACACAAGCACCTCTTGTTGTTGTTGAAGGAGGGGAAGTAACGCGAGAGCGTGTGAAGCGTTATGATGCACTTCTTAAAAAATTAGCGCGTATTGAAGTTATTGATTTCTCTGATAAAGTTCCGGAAGTATCGGCACAAATGATTTTGGGAGAGGCTATTTTTTGTTTACCATTAGGACAGTTGATTGATTTGGAGGCTGAACGTGTTCGTTTGAGGAAGGATGTCAGTAAAATTGAACAAGATATTGAAAAAATATCGCTTAAGTTAAACAATCCCAAATTTATAGCAAATGCAAAAGCAGAAATTGTTGAGCGTGAACGGAACAGGGTTGTAGAACTGCGTGCAGCGCAGAAGAAAATATTTGTTGCTTTAGAGCGGTTGGATTGATTTCAACTTTTTATTTTTTGATGGATGATTTCATACCATTAGGGCTGGTGTAGATCTTCTTTAAAGGAACTTTTTCTTTTGTTAGTTTTTCATGAACGATCATAAAATCTCTACTGAAATCCATTGTTTTATGTTTATCATTAAAGGAACATCTTTTAAGGTACCCGAGCCTATTTCACGACGGAAATCATGAATGGTATAATGGTAAATCCATTGAGCTCCCCTTCTTTACGCTTGTGAAGTAACAAGCGCTGGCACCATCCCGCCCAATCCGGACAAGGATTTGGCACTTAAGACCATTCATGAGAGGCATTTTTAGTTCTTTCTTACACAGAATTTTTATCCACATAGCTCTCTCTGCTTGTAATGTGCAAGCGGATGGTTTTGATTGATTCAACATGGAACAGGTTTTGAATGAGAGAATCTTACGATATTCTAGCGACTCATTCAACATGCAAAAAAAGGTAAATTATTATTATAAATCAATATGTTGTTTTATTACTGTAAAACATCATCATTTAGAGTAGCAATATAAGGCATGTAAAATTACACATGTGGTATTTTTGTTTTATGTAGTGGTGAGTATTCTGAGGTAGGGCTTGTGTGTAAAGTATGAATTAACCCCATGTGAAATGATGTCAGGTGGAATCTGTTAAACAAAAAGCTGTATTGTTTATAGATTGACGGTGGCAAAAAAATTCATCTTTAAGGTGGTAAGGCAGTTGTGAAGTTATAAGTTAACGATCACCATTATATTTATTTATCTTTCGTATTGTTTTTTATGCTTAAACGCTTACCATTCATCATGTATTCTCTTCGTTCTCAAGTTGCTGTTTAATGCACGTTATTTTATTGAGCGATTTTTATTCATACGTATAAAATTTTAAAATCAATAAATCCTAGAATGTTAAAGGAGGTGTTACAAAATATAGGATGATGATTTATATTTAAAAATCAATTTGTTATATATAAAAATGGATACTTAATTTTATCGAACATTTTGGATGGTTTTTATTTATTGATCTTTTCTTTTAAAATTTTTATTTTGAAATCGCGTGTGCTTTTTACTAAGAAAAAGGGTTTAAATATCTACAAAGAAATTTGTAACAGATATAATCATTAAAATTGAGATAGGGGGGGAAATGGTTAATAGGTTTCAGATATGGAAAAAAGCCACTATTGTTGTGATTTTAGGGGGATTTTTTTCGACTGTTTATGCAATAGATGTCAATAGCTTGCAAGAAGCGAATGATGGTGCGTTTTATTTTTTTAAACGTGGTATGTCTGCTTATAAAGATGGGCATATAAATCAGGCTATTGCAGCATTACGTCGTGCGGCTAAGAGAGGCCATATTGGTGCGAATTGGAAACTTGGCTCTATCTATGCAAACGGTGATGGTGTCCCTAAAAATGATTATAAGGCATATCATTTTTTTGCATATATTGTTGAAAAAGGTGCTGATCTTGGTTCAGAGGATGAAAGTTATGTTTCTGATGCATTGGTTAAACTTGCGGGATATATAAAAAAAGGTATTCCTCAATCACCTGTGAAACCTGATCCTTCTTATGCTGCTCATCTTTATATGCAGGCTGCGGTGAACTATGGAAATCCTAAAGCTCAGTATCATTTAGGAAAAATATTTTTAAAGGGAGAGGGAAGGGAGAAGAATCTTATACAAGCAGCACGATGGTTTCAACTTTCAGCAAAAAAAGGAAATCCTTCCGCCCAAGCAATGCTTGGAAATATGCTGCTTCAAGAAGGAAAAATTGTCCGTGGGGCAGCATTGTTAACTGCTGCCTATGAAAAAGCTAATGTAAAAGACAGAAATTGGATTCGCCCTTTGCAAGAACAGGCTTTTGCTCTTTGTAATGAATTTGAGAGACGTACAGCAATTTCACTGGTTGCTGATATTTTAAAAAATAACAGTTTTTAAACATCTGATTGTAATATTTTTACATTCTCTCATCCGTTATTAAACTCTACTGTCTTGTGTCTAAGTTTACAGTAGAGATAGCTTTTTGTGATAATATAACGGCTAATGACTTAAGATTTTAGACAAAAATTCTTGCGTTCTTGGTGTTCTCGCTTGTGGATCAGAAAAGAACTCTTTAGATGAACAGTCTTCAAGAATTGTTCCTTGATCTATGAAAATAACACGCTCCGATACTTTTTGTGCAAATCCCATTTCATGGGTTACACAAATCATCGTCATACCTTCTTCTGCTAAGCTAATCATGACATCGAGCACTTCACCTACCATTTCAGGATCTAGAGCAGATGTTGGTTCATCAAAAAGCATGACAAGTGGATCCATAGTTAAGGCACGTGCAATAGCAACACGTTGTTGTTGCCCTCCAGAAAGTTGACCAGGATATTTATCTTTGTGTTCAATCAGCCCAACGCGTTCAAGATACAACAATCCACGTTCAAGTGCTTCTTTTTTGCTTCGTTTTAGGACTTTGATTTGCGCAATTGTCAAATTTTCTGTGACAGATAAATGGGGGAAAAGCTCGAAGTGTTGAAATACCATTCCCACCTGACTTCGCAATTTAGGCAGATTCGTTTTTTTTGAATGAACTGGTACTCCGTTAATCCAAATTTCACCTTTTTGAAAAGGAACGAGAGCGTTAATAGTTTTAATGAGTGTTGACTTTCCTGATCCTGATGGACCACAAACGACAACGACCTCTCCTTTATTAATGTTGGTTGTACAGTTTTTAAGGACTTTAATTTCGCCATACCAATTAGAAACATTTTTTATTTCGATCATATGAGTAGACATTTTTTTTCCTATTAGCGAATAATGGATACTTTTTTTTGTAAATACAAAACTATTTGTGACAGTGTAAAACAGATAACAAAATAGAAAACAGCTGCTAAGATATAAGCTTCTTGCTTTACACCAAAATTATTAGCAGCAATATCAAAACCATTTAAAAGACTGTTGCCACTGATTGCATAAACAAGGGTTGTATCCTGAAAAAGGATAATAACTTGTGTTAAAAAAACTGGTAGCATGTCCCTAAAGGCTTGAGGAAGAATGACAATGTACATACTTTGCCAATATGTCATTCCGAGAGCTTGTCCCGCATATTTTTGTCCTTGCGAAACTGAGTTTATGCCAGCACGCATAATTTCTGCAAAATAAGCCGTTTCAAATGCGGTAAAGGTAATGAGTGCTGATTTATTTGCACCGATGGATGTACCGGTTAAAAAAGGCAAAAGCACGAAAAACCATAAGATAACCATCACAAGTGGTATTGAACGCATAGCTGTTATGTAAACGATTGCAAACCAAGAAAGAAGTTTTATGGAAGAAAGGCGCATCATTGCTAAAAGGGTGCCGAAAACAAACCCCAATACCGTTGCAAAAAGAGTTAGAAAAACGCTAAAGAGCAAACCTGATAAAATGTAAGAACGAAATACATCAAAGGTAAAAAAGGAAAAATCAAAGTCGGAAAAATTGAAAGGAAAATAAAGTCCAAACTGAGAGCTTATGAAATTCATCATTTTCAATTTCCCTTTGTTTGAAAATTAGGAATTTTGAGTATTTGTTCAATGACTGTCATCACAATGAATACGAATAAGGCTATTAGAATATAAAGAATCGTAACAAGCAAATAGTTTTCGTAAACATGGCTTACCTCTTCAATTGCTTGGTATTGAAATTGCATGAGCTCATTTATTGAAACGGCGAATGCTATAGACGAATTTTTCACAATGCCCATTGCTTCTGAAGTAAGCGGCGGCATAATTGTACGTATAGCACGTGGTAGTATAATATAGCGATAACTTTGATAAGTTGTAAACCCCATTGCCATAGCAGCATAACGTTGTCCAGAAGGAATCGCTTCAATGCCTGAACGAACCTGTTCTGCAATGCGTGCAGATGTAAAGAATCCTAATGCGCATGTTATTAAGAGAATAGGGGAAAATTTCATTGCTGGTGGATAAATCTTAGGAACAACAAAATACCACAAAAATACTTGTACAAGGAGGGGAATATTACGCATAATCTCTACCCAAATAGCACCGATAGTGCGAAATATATAATTGATTATCGATGTTTTGGGTAAAGTGCGCATTGTTCCTATAATAACACCACACAATACAGCTAAGATAAGTGAAGTGATAGACAATATAACCGTATTTTTTAAGCCATCGAGAAGTGTATCTAAATAGGTATGACTCACGCCGGGAGTTCCTAGGCATCCTGTTACCAGTGTTTGGGTAAGGTCATCTCTACAAAGGAAAGAAAAGTCCATTAATTGATATTCCCTCAAATTAGTCATTCACAAATAGGACAATAAATTAAGCGCATCTACATAGGCCAAATTTATTAAAAAGTGAATTAAAATATAAACCACACTCAATTTTTAAAGAGTGTGGTTCTTCTTTATTAAATTTTATAAATCTTTCTCTGTGTAGCTTTCTCGAGGCTTATTATTTGGGTGATCCCAAGCATATCTTGTTTGTTTTGACAAGGGAAGGTTCATAACAGTGTTAGCAGGTGGAATCGGTTTCATAAACCACTTATTATAAAGCTTTTCAAGTGATTCATCTTTAATCTGACGTACGATACTATCGTTGATTGTTTGTTCAAATTTTTTGTCATTTAATCTGAGCATACAGGCGATAGGTTCGACTGAAAGTACAGTATCAAGAATGACATAATCAGATGGATTCTTTGATTTAGCAATATGTCCAGCAAGAATTGAAGCATCCATAACAAAAGCATCTGCCTTACCAGATTCTAATAATAAAAAACTATCTCCGTGATCTTTCCCCTTTAAAACTTTAAACTGAATGTTTTTTGCACGTTTGTTTTTACGAATAAGTTGAACAGATGTTGTACCGGTGGTCGTTGCGACTGTTTTTCCATTTAAATCGTCAAGAGATTTAATGTTAGAGTTTTTCTTTACAGCAATCCGAACCTCTTCAATGTATGTCGTATAAGCAAATGCTGCTTCTTTACTGCGGGCAATATCATTTGTTGTTGAGCCGCACTCAAAATCATAGGTTTTATTTTTTAAGAGAGGAATTCTATTTTGAGAAGTGATAGGAAGATAATGAATTTTAATTGGTTTACCAATTTTTTTTGAGATATCATCAATGATACGTTCTGCCATTTCTGTATGAAAACCTACATATTTATTATTACCAAGGGCGTAGGCTAAACCAGATGATTCACGGACACCTAAAGTAATTTCCCCTGTTCGTTTTATTTTTTCAAGAGTATCATGTTCAGCATGCGCGACGCTTGTGAAACCAATGGCCGTTGCTGCAATAAACATTAATAATGATTTCTTCATTTATGTCCTCCATTCATTTATCTTTACTTTAGCTGTTTAAGATATACTGTTTACATGGTGTAGCATAGTTATTATTTTTGAGTGGAATTTTTTGTTGTTTCATAATGGGGGGGGTACTTTCTTAATTGATATTAAGGTGAATCCAAACAGGAACGTGGTCGGATGGTTTTTGATATCCCCTTACTTCTGTTTGACTATGAGCGCAAATAAGCTGATCAACAGCTTCTGGTGATAATAATAAATGATCAATGCGAATCCCATTATTTTTAGGCCAAGCACCCGCCTGAAAATCCCAAAAACTGAAGGAGGGAGTATCGGTGACATTCCGGATAGCATCGTAAAGACCTAAATTAAGAATACGTTGAAATACTTTTCTTGTTTCTTGAAGAAATAAGGCATCTTGATACCATTCTTGAGGTTTTTTTGCATCTAATGGAGCGGGGATGACATTATAATCACCCGCTAGAATAAGGGGTTCTTCATACGCAAGCAATGATTTTGCATGTGTATATAATCTTTCCATCCATTCTATTTTATAGGAATATTTTTCACTCTCAATAGGATTCCCATTTGGTAAATAGAGAGATGCAACACGAACAACACCTTTGTTTGTTGAATAAACAGCTTCAATGTAACGTGTCTGCTCATCATTATCATTGCCTGGTAATCGACGGATCACTTCATCTGGTGTTTTTTTAGAGAGAATCGCAACACCATTAAAACTTTTTTGTCCGTGTGTTTCTATATGGTAACCTAAATTTTCAATTGCATCGCGTGGAAAATTTTCATCAATACTTTTAATTTCCTGTAAACAGACTATGTCCGGCTGGCTCTGCTGCAGCCATTGACATAATGTTTCATGTCGTGCTTTTATTCCAGCAATATTCCACGTTGCTATTTTCATGGCGCTCATCATTAGATATCAAGTATGCAATTTAATTTACTGCATTCATGTTTTATTACAGTCACATTGCTGCTTTTTTATTTATAGGGATATTACTATGGTAAATTGATTTATCAAGAGTAGCGGTAAAAGCAAATTTAAAGTTTTAAAATTTAATTTATTTTCATTTTTAAAAACTTTCTGCTGTTTAGTTCTTGACGAATGTAAGTGTTCTCGCTATTAGAGGTGGACATAACCGATGTGGATATGATCAGGTGTTTTTGGATATGAACCGAAAATTATTCACAGGTGTTAAGAAGATTAAAAGCAAATGCTAGTGCAAAAGGCTATTGCCTTCTCTGCTTGTGGTCGGGTGAACTGTTTTTTTGCAGGTGTGCCCGATTTTGTGTGTAGACTTAGATATCTGTTCCGATTCTGTTGGAGTAGATAGAAATGAAATAGAAAAGCCCGATTGGGTGAGACGAATGTAGATCGAAAAGAGGAAGGTTGCATGCCTACCGTAAACCAGTTGATTCGCAAACCGCGTGTAGCGCCAGTTAAACGTAATAAGGTTCCTGCTTTGCAGTCGAATCCGCAGAAACGTGGTGTTTGTACGCGTGTTTATACAACAACACCGAAGAAACCTAATTCTGCTCTTCGTAAAGTTGCTAAGATTCGCTTGACGAATGGATTTGAGGTGATTGGTTATATTCCTGGAGAGGGACATAATCTTCAAGAGCACTCTGTTGTGATGATTCGCGGTGGTCGTGTGAAAGATTTGCCAGGAGTTCGTTATCACATTATTCGTGGTTTGCTTGATACGCAGGGTGTCAAGAATCGTAAACAGCGTCGTTCAAAGTATGGCGCAAAGCGTCCAAAATAATATTGAGAGACAAAGCCAATGTCCCGTCGTCATAGAGCAGAAAAGCGTGAAATTAATCCAGATCCTAAGTTTGGTGATTTGGTTATTATGAAATTTATGAATGCCATTATGTTTGATGGTAAAAAATCAGTTGCAGAGCGTATTGTTTATGGTGCGCTTGATTCTGTAGAAAAAAGAGTAAAAACAGATCCTGTGGCTCTATTTCATCGGGCCTTGGAGAATGTTGCTCCTCATATTGAAGTTCGCTCACGCCGTGTTGGTGGTGCTACTTATCAAGTTCCGATTGATGTTCGTCCTGATCGTCGTCAGGCTCTTGCTATTCGTTGGTTGATTGCTGCGGCACGTGGTCGGAATGAAACGACGATGATTGAGCGTTTATCTGGTGAACTGATGGATGCGGCTAATAATCGCGGTTCTGCCGTGAAAAAGCGTGAAGATGTTCATCGTATGGCTGAGGCTAATCGTGCTTTTTCTCACTATCGCTGGTAGAAGTTTTAAACTAAGGCAAATATAATGGCTCGCGAATATAAAATTGAAGATTATCGTAATTTTGGTATTATGGCGCATATTGATGCTGGTAAGACTACGATGACTGAACGTATTCTGTTCTATACCGGCAAGAATCATAAAATTGGCGAGACCCACGATGGTGCTTCTACGATGGATTGGATGGAGCAGGAGCAGGAGCGCGGTATTACGATTACGTCTGCTGCGACAACGACGTTTTGGGAAGGGCGTGACGGTCGGAAGCGTCGCTTTAATATTATTGATACGCCAGGGCACGTTGATTTTACGATTGAGGTTGAGCGCTCTTTGCGTGTTCTTGATGGTGCAATAGCTTTGTTGGATGCAAATGCTGGTGTGGAGCCTCAGACGGAAACTGTTTGGCGGCAAGCTGAGAAATATCGTGTGCCTCGTATGGTTTTTGTTAATAAAATGGACAAAATAGGAGCTGACTTCTATCGTAGTGTGGAGATGGTTGGTTCTCGGTTGGGTGCTAAAGCGCTTGTTTTGCAGTTGCCGATTGGTGCTGAAAATGACTTTGAAGGCGTTGTTGATCTTGTAGAAATGAAGGCTTTAAAGTGGGATGGTTCTATTGGTGCCTCGGCGGTGATAAGTGAAATTCCCTCTGATTTAAGAGAGAAAGCTGAAGAATATCGCGAGAAATTGATTGAGATGGCTGTGGAGGTTGATGAAGCTGCGACAGAGGCTTATTTAGAAGGTGTTATGCCAACCAATGAACAGCTTGTTTCTCTCATTCGTAGGGGGACAGTAGAAGTTCAGTTTCATCCGGTTCTTTGTGGTACAGCTTTTAAAAACAAGGGAATTCAGCCGCTTTTGGATGCTGTTGTTTCTTATCTTCCTTCTCCAGTTGATGTTCCGGCAATTAGTGGTATTGATGTGAAGACTGAGACTGAGACGACACGCGAATCTTCAGATGATGCTCCACTATCTATGCTTGCTTTTAAAATTATGAATGATCCTTTTGTTGGTTCGTTGACGTTCTGTCGTATTTACTCAGGTAAAGTTCAGAAAGGTATTTCTCTTGAGAATACTGTGAAAAAGAAGAAAGAGCGTTTGGGGCGTATGCTTCAAATGCATTCAAATTCTCGTGAGGATATTGAAGAAGCATTTGCTGGTGATATTGTTGCTCTTGCAGGACTTAAAGAGACGACAACAGGTGATACTCTTTGTGATCCTTTGAAGCCTGTTATTTTGGAGAGGATGGAATTTCCAGAGCCTGTTATTGAGATTGCAATTGAACCGAAAACAAAAGCAGATCAAGAAAAAATGGGTATTGCTCTTAATCGTCTGGCAGCCGAAGATCCTTCATTTCGTGTTAAATCGGATGAGGAATCTGGTCAGACTATTATAGCTGGAATGGGTGAGCTTCATCTTGATATTATTGTTGACCGTATGCGCCGTGAATTTAAGGTTGAAGCAAATGTTGGGCAGCCTCAAGTTGCTTATCGTGAGTCAATTACTAAAATGGCGGAAATTGATTATACGCACAAGAAACAATCGGGTGGTGCCGGTCAGTTTGCTCGTGTGAAAATTGTTTTTGAGCCTCATGATGGTGATGACTTTATTTTTGAGTCGAAGATTGTGGGTGGTGCTGTTCCTAAAGAATATATTCCCGGCGTCCAAAAAGGGATTGAAAGTGTTATGGGGTCAGGTCCTCTTGCAGGCTTTCCTATGCTTGGTGTAAAAGCAACACTTATTGATGGTGGCTATCACGATGTTGATTCTTCGGTTTTGGCTTTTGAGATTGCTGCTCGTGCAGCTTTTCGTGATGGAGCAAAGAAGGCTGGTGCACAGCTTCTTGAACCGATCATGAAGGTGGAAGTTGTTACACCGGATGATTATGTTGGTGATGTTATTGGTGATCTCAATTCTCGTCGGGGACAGATTTCGGGAACTGAAGCGCGCGGTATTGCAACGGTTGTGAATGCGATGGTTCCTTTGGCAAATATGTTTGGTTATGTGAATACCCTTCGCTCTATGAGTCAGGGGCGTGCACAGTACACAATGCAGTTTGATCATTACGAGCCTGTGCCTTCGGCTGTTGCTTTGGAGATTCAAAAGAAATACGCGTAATTTCAGGTTGGTAATTAATTTTTAACTTAGTCCTTGGCTTGGACGGAAAATGGAGAGCTCAGATGGCGAAGAGCAAGTTTGAACGAACAAAACCGCATGTTAATATTGGTACGATTGGTCACGTTGATCATGGGAAGA